>NZ_JBFTSG010000051.1:0-70147 GCF_056399885.1 Cupriavidus sp. 01L45
TGGGGATGTCTGAATTCGGCGTACCGGCGAGGTCATGCGCCTGGATGATGGCGCTGCCACGGTAGAAGGTGAAAGGCGATTCGATCATGCGGCCATAGCGCAGCGGCACCAGCCGTTCGACACGGCCGGCGCTGTTGATCTCCAGCAACTCGACGGGATCTCGTTCGACGTTGCCGACCGCGACATGCGCGCTGCGGGGAACGTGTTTGCGCGTGCCCTTGCCGCGTTCGCGGCGGGATTCGATGTCTACAGGGGTGTCCACAAGCGCTCCTTGAATTTCGGCTCTGTCTCTGTGCTTTTCTGTGTTATTGCCGGTAGGGATTGCAACGCTCGCCTATCTCCGTAGCATAGGCCACCCCCGCCCCATAAGGGATCTGGTTGCGGGTGCCGCGCTGCGTCACGACGGGACTGTCGCCGCCATCGCCCGTGAGTGGAAAGAACGGGCACGCCAGAAAGCGAAGCGGTAGATCCAAGAAGAGATCGAGAATCAACCAGGGCAGACCAATTTATGCCGCATCGCGCGGAGACGCTTTTTCGGCAGATTCGGCTAAATACTCCGTCCGGATGCTTGACCTTGACATAATCGGAAGCTCTAAAGTGGCCACCGTTATGAAGGAGCTTCCCAATTTTTCAAGGAGCAGTGATGAGTTCCAGCCCGACAGGCAGTGTTGCGATCAGCATCCCGGTCGAAGGCATGACTTGCGCTTCGTGCGTGGGCCGCGTCGAAAAGGCCCTGAGGGCCGTGCCAGGCGTGAACAAGGCCAGCGTCAACCTCGCGACCGAGCGCGCCGACATCACTTTTGACGGGGTACCGAATGTCGAGGCCGCTGTGCAGGCGGTGCAGAAGTCCGGCTATAACGTGGCTTCGAGCACCATTGAGTTATCGGTAACGGGCATGACCTGCGCCTCGTGCGTGGGCCGCGTCGAAAAGGCCCTGAAAGCCGTACCGGGCGTCAACAATGCAACCGTCAACCTCGCGACTGAGCGCGCGCGGATCAGCGCCGCTGGCGGCACCTCGCCCGAAGCCCTGATCCAGGCCGTTGCCAGGGCAGGCTACGAGGCGCAGGTCATCTCGGGCGACACCAGCAACACCGATGCCGTGGCCGAGCGCCAGGCTGTCGAACTGAAGTCGCTAAGGCGCGCCCTGACGATTGCCACGCTTTTCGCCCTCCCCGTTTTCATCATGGAGATGGGCGCGCACCTGGTTCCGGCGTTTCACCACGTGATTGCAAAAAGCATCGGCACGCAGAACAGCTGGTATATCCAGTTCGTGCTCTCGAGCATCGTGCTGTTCGGGCCGGGGCTGCGTTTCTTCAAGAAGGGCATCCCGGCGCTGCTGCGGGGTGCGCCGGATATGAATTCGCTGGTGGCGGTAGGTACCTCCGCCGCCTATGCCTACTCGGCCGTGGCTACGTTTGCGTCGGGCCTGCTTCCCGCCGGCACGGTCAATGTCTACTACGAAGCCGCCGCTGTCATCGTGGCGCTGATCCTGCTTGGCCGCTATATGGAAGCCCGCGCCAAGGGCAACACCTCGGAAGCGATCAAGCGGCTGCTCGGTTTGCAGGCCAAGACCGCGCGTGTGGTGCGTGATGCCGCGACGCTTGAGGTTCCTATCGAAGAAGTGGTCGCGGGCGAGCTGATCGAAGTTCGTCCCGGCGAGCGCATTCCTGTGGACGGCGAAGTCGTGGCCGGCAATAGCTTCATCGACGAATCCATGATCAGTGGCGAACCGGTACCCGTGGAAAAGAAGCCCGGCTCGGAAGTGGTGGGGGGCACTGTCAACCAGAACGGCGCGCTGACATTCCGCGCCACCAAAGTCGGCAACGACACCGTGCTGGCGCAGATCATCCGCATGGTCGAGCAGGCGCAAGGCTCCAAGCTGCCGATCCAGGCGATGGTCGATCGCATCACCATGTGGTTCGTGCCGGCAGTCATGGCCGCCGCCGCGCTGACGTTCGTTATCTGGCTGAGTTTCGGACCGGACCCCGCCCTGACATTCGCGCTTGTCAACGCGGTTGCCGTGCTGATTATTGCCTGCCCGTGCGCGATGGGCCTGGCGACGCCGACGTCGATCATGGTGGGCACCGGGCGCGCGGCGCAAATGGGCGTGTTGTTCCGCAAGGGCGAGGCACTGCAATCCCTGAAGGACGCCAGGGTGGTGGCCGTTGACAAGACCGGAACGCTGACCAAAGGGCGTCCCGAACTGACGGATCTGATCGTTGCCCCGGGACTCGAACGGTCAGTGGTGCTGGGCAAGGTAGCCACTGTCGAAGCGAAGTCCGAACACCCGATTGCACAGGCCATCGTCGATGCCGCCAAGGCGCAAAAGATCGCCCTGGGCACCATCGGGCAGTTCGATTCGATTACGGGCTTTGGGGTCAGCGCCCGGGTGGATGGCGATCTGGTCGAGATTGGCGCCGATCGCTTCATGCGGAAGCTGGGCTTGGATGTCGAAGCGTTCAGCGCGGATGCGGCGCGCCTGGGCGACGAAGGCAAGACACCGTTGTACGCAGCTATCAATGGCCGGCTTGCAGCCATGATTGCCGTAGCCGACCCGATCAAGGAAACTACGGCGGCCGCCATCCAGGCCTTGCACGGCCTTGGCCTGAAGGTTGCCATGATCACCGGCGACAACCGTCGCACCGGCGAGGCAATCGCCCGCCAGTTGGGCATTGATGAGGTGGTTGCCGAAGTGCTGCCCGACGGCAAGGTCGAGGCGGTACAGCGGCTTAAGAAGCAGTACGGTCCTATCGCGTATGTGGGCGATGGCATCAATGACGCGCCGGCGCTGGCCGAGGCCGATGTGGGACTTGCTATCGGTACAGGCACGGACATTGCCATCGAGGCGGCGGACGTGGTGCTGATGTCCGGCGACCTGGGTGGCGTGCCCAACGCGATTGCATTGTCGAAGGCCACGATCCGCAACATCAAGCAGAACCTGTTCTGGGCGTTTGCCTACAACGCTGCCCTGATTCCGGTCGCGGCTGGCCTGCTGTACCCGGTCAACGGCAACTTGCTTTCGCCGGTGTTTGCTGCAGGCGCCATGGCCTTGTCCAGCGTGTTTGTCCTTACCAACGCGCTGCGGCTGCGCGGCTTCGTTGCCCCCTTCGCGGTCAAGGCTTGAGGCGAGACTGGTCCGGCCGGGAGGTCATAGCCGTGTAGGCGGGCTTTTTGGTTAAGCATCGCCATGGTATGAATCTCGAAGGACAGCCCAACTGGCGTGAGCGGCTACCAAGCGGCCGGCTCCCGGCGTCGCCCGGTTTGCCGCGGCGAACCCTGGCATTCCCCCGGACAACGCCAGCCTGGCAAGCAGCAATTCACCGTAGGAATTCAATGTCAGATCAGGGAGTACCGGCCCGGCAATCATCCAGTAGTCGAGGGCTCCCGTGTGACGTCTCCCATCGCGTCTGCCCATACAAGCCGGCGATGCGAAAATGAGAGGATCGGCGAGCTTCGCCGGCCGCCCCGCCGCTTCCCCTTTCCGCATTCCCCTTGCCCCATAACGGTTCCTGACCACCTGATCCGCCAAGCCCGGTCAGGGGCCGGTGGCGCTCGCCACGGCAGGCGGCAAAAATTTCTCCGGCGGCCCGGCAGATTCTCCGATCTCGTGCGTCAGGGATACAGAGACGCTGCGAGCTTATGCCCGGCGTCGCGTGAACCACCCGGCCACCACCCTGTCTCCACCCCCTTTTCGGAAAGGAAAACCGCACCTTGGCTCCCCGCCTGCCCCCGGACACCGGCCGCTCTTGCGCGCCGCCCCTTGCGAGCGCTGCCGCATGAAGCATCCCGCCCCCTCCCAAGCCATGCGGATTGCATCGCGCGCGGCCGCGGCGATCCTGGGCGGCTACCTGCTCGCCTCCGCCAGCATCCTGGCCTGCGCCGCGGTGCTGCCTGGCCTGCGGGCCGAAGCCGTCATGACCACCAGCCTGCTCAGCTACGCCATCTACACCGGCGCGGCGCTCTGGGCCTTCGCGGCCCGCTCGGCCCGCCGCGCCTGGCTGGGGCTGCTGGCGCCATCCGCCGTCCTGCTTGCAACCGCCGCGGCCGGGCACTGGACGCGAGGCCTGCCATGAAAGKGACGTTCCGCCAATCGATGGCATGGCTGCACACCTGGTGTGGCCTGTGGCTGGGCTGGCTGCTGTTCGCCGTGTTCCTGACTGGCAGCCTTAGCGTGTTCGACGGCGCCATCACGCGCTGGATGCAGCCGGAGCGGCTGGAAGTCAGCGCCGGAATGCCCGACCCGGCGCAGGCGCTGGCCCACGCCCAGCGCTACCTGGAGCGCCATGCGCCGCAATCCGGCCACTGGGAAATCGAGTTTCCCTCGCCCGAAGACGCCGCCATGCATGTGCACTGGGACGGGCAGGCCGGTGGCGAGATCCGCCTCGACCCCAACACCGGCGCCGTGCTGCCGGCACCGCGAGACACGCTGGGCGGCCATCACTTCGTGCTCTTCCACTATGAACTGCACGGCGGCATGCTGGGCGTATGGATCGTCGCCTTCGCCACCATGGCCATGCTGGTAGCGCTGGTATCGGGCATCGTCACCCATAAGCGCTTCTTCAAGGATTTCTTCACCTTCCGGCCGGGCAAGGGCCAGCGCTCCTGGCTCGATGCGCACAATGCGCTGGGCGTGCTGACGCTGCCCTTCCTGTTCATGATCTCGTACACGGGACTCATCATCTGGTGGCCCGATACCATGCCGGCGGGGATCCGGACGTACTACGAAGGCAGCGAAGCCAAGCTGTTCGGCGTGCTCGGGCGGGCCGGCTGGCTCGAGCCCAAGGTCCTGCCTCCTCCCGGCGCGCCCGCCACGCTGGTGGCATTGCCCACGCTGCTGGCCGATGCACGCGCACGGCTGGCTGCGGCGGACGACGCCGGCGCAAACGCGATCGCCTCGGTGGCGGTGGCGCGGCCCGGGCGCGGCAACGCCACTGTCAGCATTGCCGGCCTCTATCGCTACGATGGCCTCGCCTTTTCGTCGCAGCGCGAGTTCCGCTACGACGGCGTCACCGGCGCCTACTTGTCGGCCCACGCCGAGGACGAGATGCTGGGCACCGGCGGCGCGGCGCCGCTGGTCGCCGGCTCGGTCATGCGCACGCTGCATATGGCGCGCTTCGGCGGCAATGCGGTGAGGTGGCTCTACCTTGCCTGCGGCCTGGCGGGCTCCGCCATGATCGCCACCGGCCTGCTGCTGTTCTCCACCAAGCGCGGCAACCGCAAGGCGCGCGAGTTCGGCGCCGCCAGCGCGCGCGTCTACGGCACCATCGACCGCCTCAACGTGGCAGCCGTCGCCGGCCTGGCGATTGCCTGCGCTGCCTACCTTTGGGGCAACCGCCTGCTCCCGGTGGCGCTGGAGGCGCGCCACGAGTGGGAAATCGCCGTGTTCTTCTCCATCTGGCTGGCAGCCACGGTGCACGCTTTGGCCAGCCAGCCGGCCAAAGCGTGGCCGCGCCAACTGGCGCTGGCCGGCCTGCTTTGCCTGATCCTGCCGCTGCTCAATGCGCTGACCACGGGCTGGCACCTGCTGCGCTATGCCTCGCTCGGGGACTGGCAAAGCGCCGGCCTGGAACTCGGCGCCCTCACCCTTGGCACCCTGCTGCTGTGGGCCGCCGCCAGGGTGCGCCGGGCCGGCCGCCAGGCCATGCCCCGTTCGCCAGGCAGGCGTGCCGGCGCGGCGGCCACGCCGGGAGAAGCATGATGGCCCTGATATCGATGCCCCCGGCGCTGGCCGCCTCGGCAACCCTGGCCTTGTGTTACGCCGGCATGGCCAGCCTCAGCCTCGCCATGGACCGGCACCACGGACAAATCTGGCGGCGCGATCCCGCCCCTCCGGCACGCTGGCTGCTGCGCGGCTGCGGCTGGCTGCTGCTCGCCCTGGCGGCCTGGCCCTGCCTGCGCGGCTGGGGCGCCAGCATCGGCGCCGTGGTCTGGGCCGGCTCGCTCTGCGCCGGCGCCCTGGC
Source organism: Cupriavidus sp. 01L45 (assembly GCF_056399885.1). Lineage (NCBI taxonomy): Bacteria > Pseudomonadati > Pseudomonadota > Betaproteobacteria > Burkholderiales > Burkholderiaceae > Cupriavidus > Cupriavidus sp. 01L45. The sequence goes on from NZ_JBFTSG010000051.1 coordinate 5,961, forward strand.
TTACGTGCTGATACTGGCTTATCACCCCCGAACGGCAGCGGCGCTGGCCTTGCCGGCGACGGTCTTTGCCGCCGCCAGGCTGGCGGTGCCGGCGTAGGGCTTGCCAGCGTGCCTCACATGCCAGTTCAACTTCCGCGGCGCGGCCACCCCGGACCGCGCCCTCACCTGGTCAACCGGAAAACCCTTAACGCATGGCGCAGCCTCACCGACTCCTTCCCATCACCGGCATCGCCGTCCTGGCCCTCGCCGCGCTAGGCGCCGTGGCCTGGTGGAGCACGGACGCCGCACCGCGCTACGACACCGTCACCATCGCGCGCGGCGACATCGAAACCAGCGTCACCGCGCTCGGCACCCTGCATCCACGCAGCTATGTCGACGTGGGGGCGCAGGTCTCCGGGCAGATCACCCGCTTGCTCGTGCAGGTGGGCGACACCGTGGAACAAGGCCAGTCGCTGGCCGAGATCGATGCCAGCGTGCCGCGTGCCACGGTGGATGCCGGCCGCGCCGAACTGGCCGGCCTCAAGGCACAACTTGCCGAACAGGAAGCGCTGCACATGCTGGCGCAACAGCAGGATGCGCGCCAGCGCCACCTGGCTGGCCAGGAGGCCACCCGCGACGAAGACGTGCAAACCGCCGCGGCCGCGCTCAAGACCGCCGCTGCGCGCATGGCCCGCCTGCGGGCGCAGATCGAGCAAACGCAGTCCACCCTGAACGGCGACGTCGCCAAGCTGGGCTACACGCGCATCTACGCGCCCATGGCCGGCACGGTGGTCACGCTGGAAGCACGCCAGGGGCAAACCCTGAACGCCACCTACCAGACGCCCGCGCTGCTGCGCATTGCCGACCTCGCCACCATGACGGTGTGGACCGAGGTGTCGGAGGCAGACGTGCGCCGCGTGCGCCCGGGCATGCAGGTCAGCTTCACCACGCTGGGCGGCGAGCAGCGCCGCTGGCGCAGCAAGGTGCGCCAGGTGCTGCCGGCGCCGCCGACCCCGGGCAGCCAGGCCCAGCAGACGCAGGGCAACCAGCAGGCCACGCCGGCGAGCAAGGTCGTGCTGTACACCGTGCTGTTCGACGTCGGGAACAGCGATGGCGAACTGATGCCGCAGATGACCGCCCAGGTCTCCTTTGTCTCCGCCGAAGCGCGCGGCGTGGTGGTCGCCCCGCTGGCCGCGCTGCAGGCCGTGGACGGCAGGCCCGACCGCTTCCGCGCCCGTGTGCTGGACACTGCCGGCAAGGCGCAGGCGCGTGAGATCCGCGTTGGCGTGCAAGACCGCTTGCGCGCGCACATCGTCGATGGGCTGCGCGAAGGCGACCGGCTGATCACCGGCGAGCGCAAGCCTGCAGACGACATGCCGAGGTTCCGCCTGTGAACCTGCCCTTGAACCCACCGGCACTGCTGGAGCTGCGCGGCATCCGCAAGCGCTATGGCGGCGGCAGCGACGGCGCCAGCCCTGCCACCGAAGTGCTGCGCGGTATCTCGCTGCGCATCGAGGCGGGCGAGTTCGTCGCCATCGTCGGCAGTTCCGGCTCGGGCAAATCGACGCTGATGCACCTGCTGGGTTGCCTGGACCGTCCCAGCGAAGGCAGCTACCTGATCTGTGGACAGGACGTGGCGGGATTCGACGCCGACCAGTTGGCATGGCTGCGGCGCGAAGCCTTCGGCTTCGTGTTCCAGGGCTACCACCTGATCGCCACCGAAACGGCGCGCGAGAACGTGGAAGTGCCGGCCATCTATGCCGGCCAGCCCACCGCCGCCCGGCAGGCCCGCGCGGAGGCGCTGCTCACGCAGCTCGGCCTTGCCGGACGCGCCGGCCATCGCCCCGGCCAGCTCTCCGGCGGCCAGCAGCAGCGCGTGTCGATCGCGCGGGCGCTGATGAACGGCGGACGCATCATCCTGGCAGACGAACCCACCGGCGCGCTCGATTCGCGCAGCGGCGCCGAGGTCATGGCGCTGTTGTCGGGGCTGGCGGCTGCCGGGCACACGGTGATCCTGATCACGCACGATCGCGGCATCGCGGCGCAGGCCCGCCGCGTGATCGAGATCCGCGACGGGCTGGTGATATCGGACTCCGCCAGCGCTCGCCATGCGGCGCCCGAGGCCGCCGATGCCAACCCGCCCGCCCAAGGCGCCAACGACGCCGCCCAACTGCTTGCCCGCATGCGCGCGGGCAAGGACCGCCATGCCTCGCTCGCGGCCGACGTGGCCGAGGCCGCGCGCGCCGCGTGGCGCGTGATGTGGAGCAACCGTTTCCGCACCGGGCTGACCCTGCTCGGCATCGTTATCGGCGTCGCCTCGGTGATCGTCATGATGGCGATCGGCAGCGGCTCGCAGTACCAGGTGATGAAGAAGATGGCGGTGTTCGGCGCCAACAAGATGTATGTGGGCGTGCTGCCCCCGACCAGCCGCGACCGGAGCGGGCCGCTCACGCTGGCCGATGTGGAGGCCATCCGCGGCGTGCCGAATGTGGAACTCGCCATGCCGTATATCGAAGGCTTCGTGATGGCGCGGCGCGGCAATGTCGACCACCGCACCGAAGGCGGCGGCGCCACCACGGATTTTGCCGCGGCGCTGGACTGGGGGCTGGCCGAGGGCGTGTACTTCGACGCCCGCGACGAACGCGATCTCGGCAAGGTTGCGGTAATTGGCAAGCGCGTGCGCGATGCCTTGTTCGAGGACGGCAGTGACCCCATCGGCCAGACCATCCTGCTGGACAGCGTGCCGTTCCAGGTCATCGGCGTGCTCGCCGAGAAGGGTGCCCTGGCCGGCAACGCCGACGAGGACGAGCGCGTGGTGGTGCCTTTCTCCACGGCCAGCGCGCGGCTCTACGGCAATCCCTATCCCACCTGGGTCGCGGTTTCAATCCGCGACATGCAGCAAGCCAGACAGACCGAGCAGGCCATCCTGGCCGCCCTCGCCGCCCGGCGCGGCAACCAGGATGCACGCGTGTACAACCGCGCGGAGTCGATCCGCGTAAGCGCGGAGACCGAACGCACCATGACACTGATGCTCGGCCTGATTGCCGCCATCTCGCTGCTGGTCGGCGGCATCGGCGTGATGAACGTCATGCTGATGACGGTGCGCGAGCGCACCCGCGAGATCGGCATCCGCATGGCCACCGGCGCGCGCCAGCGCGACATCCTGCGCCAGTTCCTGACCGAAGCCGTGCTGGTATCGCTGCTCGGCGGCGTAACGGGCGTGGTGCTCGGCATCGCCGTGGGCCTTGCCCTGCAACTGGCCAGGGTGCCGGTGATCTTCTCGCTCACGGCCATCGCCGGCGCCTTTGGCTGCGCCGTAGCCACCGGCCTGCTGTTCGGCTACATGCCAGCCCGCCAGGCGGCTCGCCTCGACCCCGTACAAGCACTGGCAAGCGAATGACAACCATGAGCGCCCTGACTTCCCTCGCCCTGCGCGCGGCCTTGCTGGCGACCGCGCTGGCCACCGGCGGCTGCGCCACGAAGGCCACACCCGAGGCCCCGCTGCCCGCCACGCCCGCGCAATGGCGCTACGCGCCCCCGGACCGGGCCGGCGCCGATCCGGTCAGCATCGACTGGTGGCAATCGCTAGGCAATGCCGAACTGGATGCGCTGGTGCGGCGGGCCCGCGCCGACAATCCCGGCATCGCCGCCGCATACGCCCGGGTGCAGCAGGCACGCGCCAGTGTCACCATTGCCCGCGCACCGCTGTTGCCGGAGCTCACCGGCTCCGCCGACGCCCGGCGCTATGGCGGCTCGGGCATCAGCAGCAGCGACAGCTCGGCCAATTTCCGCCTCGGGCTCGCGGCCAGCTATGAAGTGGACCTGTGGGGCGGCAACCGCGCCGCCGCAGGCAGCGCCGCCGCCTCCTTGCGCGCGGCCGGTTTCGCGCAGGATGCCGTCACGCTGTCGGTGACCGGCGAAGTCGCGCTGGCCTGGCTGCAAACCGTCAGCCTGCGCGAGCGCATCGCCATTGCCACCCGCATGCTGGACAATGCCCGCGGCGTACTGGCCGTGGTCGATGCGCGCCAGCGCGCCGGCAGCGCGACCGCGCTGGAACTGGCGCAGCAGCGCGGCCTGGTGGCCGGCCGGGAGCGCACCTTGCGCCTGCTGGCGCAACGCGCCAACGACAGCCAGGTCGCGCTGGCGATCTTGCTGGGGCAGTCCGCCAGCAGCTTCGAAATCAGCACCGCCAGCCTTGCCGGCCTGCGCGATCCCGCCATCGACAGCGGCCTGCCCGCCGAACTGCTTACGCGCCGCCCCGACCTGGCCGCGGCAGAGGCCAGGCTGGCGGCCGCCGACGGCAATATCGCCGTGGCCCGCGCGCTGATGCTGCCGCGCCTCGCCCTGACCGCCAGCGCCACCGGGCAAAGCGACCGCCTGCACACCCTGTTCGAGAACCCGGTCTACGCCATCGCCGCCGGCGTGCTGGCGCCGATATTCAACGCCGGACGGCTGGCCGCCGGGCATGACATGGCCATCGCGCAGAAGCAGGAATTGCTGGCGGACTACCGCCGCGCCATCGTCGCGGCCTCGGGCGATGTGGAAGTGGCGCTCAACACCATCGCCGGCGTCGGCGCCCAGCGTATCGCACAGGATGAGGAGCTGGCGCAGGCCCGGCGCGCCTTCGCGCTGGCGGAACGCCGCTATCGCGCCGGCGCGGAAACGCTGCTGATCGTGCTGGACGCCCAACGCACCTTTTACGCCGCCGAGGACGATGCCGCCCAGTTGCGCCTGGCTGCCCTGCAAGGCTCGGTGCTCCTGTACAAGGCCCTTGGCGGCGGATGGAGGCCGGATACGCAATGGTAGGGAGATGTGCCCGCCCACTCACGGCAGAAGCACGCCTTGTTTTTGAGTAGCGACCTCGCATACAATGCGAATCATTCTCAATAGCGTTTGGCGCATGGCGCCCGCATTATCCAGGCGCCATGGCCACGGCAGACACGCTTCCCCAGTCGGAACTCCACACGCTCTACCGCAACCACCACAGCTGGCTGGTCAACCTGCTATGGCGCAAGCTGGGCAATGCGGACAACGCCGCCGACCTGGCCCAGGATACGTTCACCCGCCTGCTGGTGGCCTGCGACGCCAGCTCGCTGCGCGAGCCGCGTGCCTACCTGACCACTGTGGCGAGCCGGCTGACGGCGCAATATTTCCGCCGCCTCGCGCTTGAGCGCGCCTATCTCGAAGCGCTGGCCCTCCAGCCGGAAGCCACCGCCCCTTCGCCCGAAACCCGCGCGCTGGTGGTAGAGGCGCTGACCGCCGTGAGCACGGTACTCGACCAGCTCCCCCCACGCGTGTGCGAAGCCTTCCTGCTGTCGCAACTGGATGGCCTGGCCTACCGCGAGATCGCGCAGCGGCTCGACGTCACCGTCAACGTCGTGCAGAAATGGATGAGCAAGGCCTTCCTGCATTGCTACACCGCGGTCTACGGATGACGCCGGCATCCCCGCCCCGATTGCCCATGGCCTCGCGGCAACCATGAAACCCTTCACACCCCAGCTTGCGCCGCAGGCAAGCGATGCCCGTGCAAGCGCACGCATCGAACCGCACGTCATCGCACAGGCGGCGGACTGGATGTCGCGGCTGCAGTCGGGCGCGGCCACCGCTGCCGACCACGCCGCGTGCGAGCAATGGCGGCAAGCCGATCCTGCGCACGAACTGGCCTGGCGGCGCATGGCCCTGCTCGGGCAGGATCTGCGCGCCGGCCTGGACCAGATGCCGGCGGCCGTCGCCCGCAAGGCCCTGCACACGGCCAGCACCGCGGGCACCGCCCGCCGGGCCTCGCGGCGCGCCGCGCTGAAGTCGATTGCCGGCCTGGGTGTCGCGGCGGGCGGGGTCTGCCTGGCGCGCGAGCAACTGTCCTGGCGCAACTGGAACACCTGGACGGCGGACCACCGTACCGGCAGCGGCGAGCGCCGCACCATCGAACTGGCCGACGGCACCCGCGTCGTGCTCAACACAGGCAGCGCCATCGACGTCCGCTTTACGCCGATGCAGCGCGAACTTGTCTTCCTGGCCGGCGAGATCCAGGTGACCACCGGCCATGACCCGGCCGGAAGACCGTTCTCGGTGGCGACCCGCAACGGCAGCATCACACCCATTGGGACGCGCTTTATCGTCCGCGATGGCGTGCTGGCGCCGGACGGCAGCGGCGACAAGCGCGATCCGATCGCTGTCTCCGTGCTCGAAGGCGCGGTGCGGATCCGGGCCCGCCAGCTAAGCGCGCCGCTTCGCCTCGATGCGGGACAGGAGACTGTCTTCACCGCCACCGCCATCGACACGCCGGCCTCCGTTCACCCGCAGGCCGGCGCCTGGCTGGACGGCATGCTGGTGACGGAACAAATGCCGCTGGCCCGGTTCATCGCGGAGCTGGCGCGCTACCGCGCCGGCTCCCTGCGTTGCGATCCGTCGCTGGCCGCATTGCGCGTGTCTGGCGCCTTCCCGCTCGACGATACCGATGCGGTGCTTGCCATCCTCGAAGAAACGCTGCCTGTGCGGGTGCGTTACTTCACGCGCTACTGGGTCTCGGTGGCACCGAAATAAGGCCACGGCACGTTCCAGCGCTTCGCTCCCATGCCTTGATCCGGCAGCGGCCGGCAAGTATCCCGCCTCCTCCCTGGAAATCTTCGTCCGCGCGCGGCAGCTTTTCGCTTCTCGCGCATCAAGTGAATTAGCGGCGCTGCAGAGCCATGCAGCCCACCGCCCTTCCATCACACAAGAATCCAGAGGAACCAGCATCATGGCGCACCGCCCCAGCCCTTGCACGAACCCGCAAGGCACCACGCTACTGTCGCAGCCCCGCGGCCGCTATCGGCACACCCCGCTGGCGCTTGCGCTGCGCGCGGCTGTGCTAGGCACCACATTGGGCGTGGCCACGCTGGCGCCGACCCTCGCCCGCGCCCAGGCGGCACCGGCCAGCGGCAAGCAGTACGACATTGGCGCCGGCTCGCTGGACCAGGTGCTCGGCCGCTTTGGCCGCGAGGCGGGCGTGCTGGTCGCCATCGATCCGGAGCTCACCAAAGGCCTGCACAGCGAAGGCCTGCACGGCACCTATACCGTGACCGAAGCGCTGGCCGCGCTGCTGTCCGGCCAGCAGCTCGAAGCGGTCAGTGGGCCCAGCGGAGGCTATCGCCTGCGCAAGCGCAGCGCGCCGTCCGCGGCGGGCGCCGAAGCCGGCGGCCCCATGCTGGCGGAGGTGAAGGTCACGGCAAACGGGCCGGGCGACGGCGTCACGGAGGGCACCGGCTTGTACACCAGCGATGAGAGCAACACCGCCACCCGGCTGGCCATCACCCTGCGTGAAACACCGCAATCGGTCAGTGTCATAACCCGCCAGCAGATGGACGACCAGGGCCTGACGCAGCTCACCGACGTGATCACCCAGACGCCCGGCCTGATCCTCAACCAGAGCGGCAACCTGGGCTCCGACACCAGTTCGGTCTACTCGCGCGGCTTTCAGGTGGAGAACTACCAGCTCGACGGCGTGCTGCAGCTGAACAGCGGCTATAACTCGCTGTTCCAGACTAACGACATGGCCATCTACGACCGTGTGGAAGTGGTACGCGGTGCCACCGGGCTGATGAACGGCATCGGCTCGCCGGCGGCCACCATCAACCTGGTGCGCAAGCGCCCGGCGCGGGATTTCCAGGCCTCCGTCAGTGTCGAGGGCGGCTCGTGGGACTATCGGCGTTTTGGGGCGGATGTGTCCTCCCCGCTGAACCAGGCCGGCACCGTACGCGGCCGCCTGGTCGCCGCGTACCAGGAAAACAACGGCAACATCGAACGCCTGCATGAGCGCCGTGAAATCTTCTACGGCGTGGTCGAGGCCGACCTGACCCCATCCACGCTGGCCACCGTTGGGTTCTCGTGGCAGAGCTTCGACCTGACGGGCCACGCGCGCTCCGGCCTGCCGCTGTACTTTGCGGACGGCACGCGCACGGCATGGGCCCGCTCGAAGTCGGCGGCCGCCGACTGGGCCTATTCGGCCCGGCGCAACCAGACCGTGTTCGCCTCGCTGGAGCACAAGTTCGACAATAGCTGGCGCGTCAAGGGCACGCTTAGCCACGACACCTACGCCTACGACGAATTGATGGGATATGCCTCCAACGGATATCCCGTGCAGAGCACCGGTGCCGGCCTGGGTCTATGGGCGGGACGATGGGGCGCCAAACCGGAGCAAACCAGCTTCGATCTTTACGCGACGGGGCCCTTCAGCCTGCTCGGCCGCGAGCATGAGCTTGTGCTCGGCACCACCTTCGCACGGACCACCTACAACACACAGACGTATGGGCTCTGGCGCTTCCCTGGCTGGGACAGCAGTATCGCCAACATCTACACGTGGGACGGCCGCACCCCCGCAGCCCCCGAGACCCCGCCCAACGGCACCACCAGGTTCACCGAGCAGAGCACCAGCGCCTACGCCACCGCCCGCTTGCGCCCGACCGACAGCTTGTCCGTGCTGCTCGGTGCGCGCGTCACGAGCTGGCGCAACGACAACAGCACGCTCGACTACGCTTCCGGTACGACGTCGGTGGACAACCGCTCGGAGACCGGCAAGATCACCCCATACGTCGGCCTGGTCTACGACCTGAGCAAGCACTGGTCGGCCTACGCCAGCTATACCAATATCTTCAAGCCGCAAAACAACCGGACAGTCAACGGCAGCTTCCTCGACCCCCTGGTTGGCAACGGTTATGAAATCGGCGGCAAAGGCGCGTTCTTCAACAACCGCCTGAACCTCAGCGGCGCGCTCTACTGGGTCAAGCAGGACAACCTGGCGGTGGCCATCCCCGGCGCCCTCGCGCCCGACGGCTCGCAGGCTTACTACGGCGCATCCGGCGCCAAGACCCGCGGCTACGAGCTGGAAGTCTCGGGCGAACTGACGCGTGACTGGCAGGCAACCGCCAGCTTCGCACGCAACCTCAGCACGGACAAAGACGGCAAGGCGCTCAACACCAATATCCCGCAGGACACCCTCAAGCTGTTCACCACATACCGCATTGCCGCCATTGGCAACGGCCTGACGGTAGGTGGCGGCTTGCGCTGGCAGAACCAGACCTACAGCGACAACCAGGGGCCGCTCGGGGTGCGCTTCACGCAGGGGAGCTACTCGGTGGTGGACCTGATGGCACGTTATGCCATCACCAGGAATGTCTCAGCGACGTTCAACCTCTACAACCTGCTCGACAAGCGCTACTACACCAGCACCAGTTCGTCGTTCTACGGCACGCCGCGCAGCTTTCGCCTGGGGCTGAACGTGAGCTACTGATGCGCGCCGGGCCGGGAGGAAGAAAGTCGCTTGCCGATAGACTATGATGATCGCTTATCTTCCGGCCAACCCGGCCCGTGCCCTCCCCCCAGGCGCGCGGCCTGACCACACATGACCGCCAACGACAACAAAGCGCCGCCCATGAACGTGAAGACGGCGCTGCGCGTGCTTGAGATCATCGAGACCTTTGCCCGCGAGCGGCGCGCGCTCTCGCTATCGGAACTGGCCCGCCTGCTGGCGGTGCCGGCCTCAAGCTGCCTGGCGCTGATCCGCACCCTGACTTCGCTGGGCTATCTCTACGAGACCGGCCGCCGCCAGGGCTATTACCCCACCGGCCGGCTGCTCGCCATGGCGCAACAGATCGCGCGCCACGATCCGGTACTGGACCGCGTGCACGGCACCATGAACGAGCTGCGTGCCGCCACCGGCGAAACCGTGGTGATCGGCAAGCTGCATGAAGGCCGGTGGGTGGTGTACCTCGACGTGCTCGAATCCCCGCACGCGATCCGCTATATCGCCACCGCGGGCGAGCGGCGCGAACTCCACGCGAACTCCATCGGCAAGGCGCTGCTGTCCGTCATGGCGGAGGACGAGCGCCGCGCACTGATGGCGCAACTCAGCTTCGAGCGGTTTACGCCCCGCACGATATCGGGCGTGGCGCAGCTGGAAGCCGAATTGGAGAAGTCCGCCGAGCTGGGCTGCTTTATCAACCTGGGCGAGTCGATGCCCGATGTTGGCGCGCTGGCCTGGCCGGTGCGGCTATCGGGCGAATGCTATGGGATTTCCATTGCGGGCCCGGTCTATCGCATCGAACCCGCGCTGACGCGCTTCTCTGCCATGCTCAGGACGGCCTGCTCGGCGCTGGAACGCGACGAGCGCAGCCGGTTCGCCCAATAGCTGAAAAGCCCGATAGACCGATAGGCCGATAGACCGATAGACCGATAGACCGGCAGGAATCCGCTATCAGGCCGGGCCGGGCGCTTCCGGCTCGCCGCACTCGCGCAGCAGGTCGCGCAGCTCGTTGATGACCGGGAACACCTCGTGGTTCCAGTCCGCGCCCTGCTTGTCGTGCGCTTCCTGTTCCGCCTCCACGATCCAGCGGTCTTCCTTGAAGATCCGCTCGGTGAACCACACTAGCAGCGGCCACGCCAGGTTGAGCACGCCGGGAATGCCGGGCTTCTTGATCGACAGCAATCCGAAGGTGCGGTTGGTGCGCTGCGCCGCGTCGAGCGGCACATAGACGATCCACAAATCCATCACCAGCGTCCCTTCCGAGGTGCGGATCTGCAATGTCTGGTAGGGATAGCAGGTACGGACCGTCATCACATCCTTGCCGCTCTGCCCGCCGTTCTTGCCGCCGCCGAACACCAGCGCTTCGCCCACCGGCTGCTTGCCCTCTTCCCGCGAGAAGGTGTAGTCGACCTCGACCCACCCCTCACCCCGCCGGCGCCCGAGCGAGCGCGCGCGCATCTGGCCCATCTGCCGGCGGTGCAGGAACTGATGGTTCATATCCATCAGGTTCTCGTGCATGAACGAGTAATGGCATTTGACCTCGCGGCCGAAGCGGCGCGTCTTGTACGCCTTGTTGGCCACCGAGCCAAGGTCGGGCAGCGGCGTTTCGTCGGCGAGCACAGCACTGCCCGGGAAGACAAAGATCAGGCCCTCCACCTCGCGGCAAGGATAGGAGCGCACCCCGTTGGGCAGCCGCTCGCGGCCCAGGTAAGGGACATCGATGCAGCGGCCCGTGCAGTCGTAGGTCCAGCCGTGATAGCAGCAGCGAATCGATTCCCCATCGACCACGCCCGCATGCAGCGGCACCTGCCGGTGCGCGCAGCGATCCTCCAGCGCGAACACCGCGCCGGATTCCGTGCGCACCAGCACGATCGGCTCGCCCGCGAAGCGCACGCCATGCGCCTTGCCACGCTTGACTTCGCGCGACCAGGCTAGCGGATACCAATAGTCGGGATGAATGGTGACGCGACGCAGGTCGCGGATCGGTACTTCGGCGGGACTACCGTTGGCACTGCCATCTAGCAACGGGACTGCATGCATGGGGGACTTCTCCTTGCAAGACTGGAATCTCGATTGGCCGACTGCATGGGCTGGAGCTCATTCAGAGATCAGTCTACCTGAAGGCAAGCCGAAGCATGTGCGGCCGGACACAGCCGACGGCAAGCGAACGCCGCCGGATGGGCAGCGTTCGACAGAAACGCCATGCTTGAAGGAGGCGCCGTCAGGGCGCGGTGATGCGGGACGCCGCACCGTCCCGGGCGCACAGGCGGCGGCAGGCCAGCAGCGGCAGGCGAAGCAGGAAGCCGGCGAGCAGGCGCGCATGCATTCCGCTCAGCAAGAGGTTGTCGCGCACGTAGTTGAAGTGCGAGACGCCGCCTTCCTCGGCGCTGAAATAGCGCACCGGCGCGTCCACGTTCAGCGGCCGCACGCCATGCCAGCACATGCGCACCACCGCCTCGGGATCGAAATCGAAACGCCGCATCCAGCGCTGCTTGCGCATGACAGCACGCAGCGGCGCGATCGGGTAGACGCGAAAGCCGTAGAGCGAATCGCCGATGCCGGCCCAGAGCGTTTCCAGGTTGGCCCAGGCGTTGGAGATACGCCGCCCGTAGACCCGGGCCTTCGGCGCGCTGGCATCGAAGACCGGGCGGCCGAGCACCATGACGCCCGGATCGCGTTGCGATGCCGCCATGAAGGGGGCGATCAGGCCGGCCGGGTGCTGGCCGTCGGAATCCATGGTCAGCACGTGGGTGAACCCTTGCGCCGCGGCCTGCTCCAGCCCCTGCAGCACCGCAGCCCCCTTGCCCTGGTTGCGGGGCAGCACGAGCACCCGCAAGCCCGGGTCGGCTGCCGCCTCTTGCTGCAGCCATTGCGTGCTGCCGTCGGTGCTGCCATCCACCACCACCCACACCGGCGACCAATGGCGCCGCGCCTCGCGCACCGTGTCGCGAACCTTGGCCCCAGGGTTGTAGCTGGGAATCAGGACGAGATGGGTGTTGGAAGGCTTGATCATGCGAAGGTGGATCTGGAAACAGTGAAAAAACAAAAACGGCAAGAACAGGAGGCAGGAGGCATGCCGGCAACCCGCCGGCTAGCCCGGCCGCACAAACCTGGCCGCCTAAACGTTGTGCACCGCGGCGCCCGGACGAAGCGGCTCTCTTTCCGGGCGCGACAGTTCCGCCGCATAGTATTGCGCCAGCTCGGCCATGAAAGCGCGCTCGCTCTCGGGCGCGTCGAAGCGCCGGCCCAGCCGGACGCGATAGCAGACCGGCATATCGGGCTTGCGAAAAATCGGCCAGCCCTTCCCGAGGAACGGCGAATCGGTCTCGATAAACAGCGTCTGCAYCGGCACGTCCGCACGCTTGGCAATCAGCCCGACGCCGCCCTTGAAGGCATTGACCGGACGGCGGGTGGTGCGCGTGCCTTCAGGGAATACCAGCACCTGGCCGCCACGCCGCAGCTCCTGCACGGCACATCGGATCATGCCGGCCAGCGTGTCGTTACGGATATAGCGCGCCAGCCTGGCAGCGGCACCGAGGAAGGGATTGTCCACCACATCGGCTTTCATGATGCAGGCCGCCCCGGGCAGCCGCGACAACACCAGCAAGGCATCCAGCAAGCCAGGATGATTCGCCGCCAGCACGAGGGGCGGCCCGCCACGCAGGCTATCCAGTTCGCGCAGGTCGAAGCGGCAGGCGCCCATGCCCTCCAGGGCCCACAGATAGAAGCGGAATATGCACATGATCACGAAACGGCCGAAGCGCCGCCCCAGCCCGGCCGGCAGCAGCCAGTAGCAGGCCGCGGCGAAGGGTGCCCACAGCAGGGACACCAGCGCCAGCAACAGCAGGCCTGCATAGAACACGGCATATTCAGCTGCCACCGCAGCCAGGCCAGGCAAGGTTTCGCGTAGTTGACGCCGCATCAGGCCACCTCCACGGACGCGCGCATTCCCCGCTTTCCGCGCGGATGGCGGATTCCGCGAATATCGGGATCGAGGCCGCCCCGGCGGCCTGCGGGATGCAGTGTCATGTCGCGCTCACGCCAGCACTTCCAGCCCATGGCCGGCCGATGCCTCGATTTCCACCAGGAGATCGCCGCGGCAGATGTCGGCCTGCACATAGGCGGCCGCCACGCCGTGCCCGACCGCGCCCTCCAGTGCCGCGCGCACGCTGGCGAGGGTGCCGCGTTCCTGCGGATGGCGCACGTAAACCCGGTAGGCGAGCTGCGGCAGACCGATCCCCGCATGTCCATCGCGCGCGGCCTGCTCCAGGACGGCGGCAATATTGGCGATGCTCTCGCGCGTCTGCGCGGCCACATCGCCGGCATGCACCGTGCGATGCCCGACAATGCTGGCGGTGCCGGACACGAACAGCACGGGGGCGGCGCATTCGTCGTGCGCCCCGGCCCGCCACACGCCAGCGCGTGCAAAGGTAGGGCTGCGCGGGCCGTATTGAGCAGGATAGTGATAGGCGCTGACCTGGCGCGGATTCTCCACCGCAACCGGCGCGCGCGGGCTGGCCAGGAAGCCGATCGAGAGCGTGCGCTGCGCCACGGGCTGGCCCACCGCGCCAAGCGCGCAGGCCGCCGGCACATTGCCCACGATTTCCCGGCGGCACGCCGTGAAGGCAGCCTGCCGCCCGATATTGAACTGGCGATACCGCTCCATGCCAGACTCCTCCGCATTGATGTCGGCCACGTAATTCCACACCCGCACGAGATAGGGATAGCCCTTCGCATCCAGCAAGCCGAAGATGTCGCGATAGGCGCGCTCTGTCGCCGACTGCAGCATGCTTCCCTGCGCGTTGGCAAAATCCGCCTCGCGCAGCGTGACGCTGCCGAAGATCAGGCCCAGCGCGGCATCCGTGCGGAAATCCACCACGCCGTGCCGGCCGGTGGCAGGCTCGCCAATGGTGTCCCAGGCAGCATTGCTGCCGTGCCAGACCTCGCATACGACGGGGTCCTCGCCCAGTGGCGGCGTGGCCACGCGCGCCAGCGGCAAGTCCGTCCCGGCAAGCATCGCCGGCGGCGTACCGCCGCCATACCACACGGCCCCCAGCGCGCCATCCAGCCAGCCCGGCCGTACCGCCGCCAGTCCGCGGGCCGTGTACTGCGCCAGCCGCAGCGGTGTCGCGTTCATGGTGTCGCGCTTCATCGGCTGGTCACCGTGCCGGCGTCGTCGAGCGGGCGGATATTGCGGCGGCGTTGACGCCATGCGCCCAATGAGCGCCGCAGGTTGAACAGCGCCACGCCGTAGTAGAGCACCTTGAAGGCCAGCAGCGAGCGCCAGATCGGCGTCTTGCCGTAGATGTCGCCGGCCAGCACGGAGAGCAGTGCCTCCTTCATGCGCAACACATTGCGCGGCCCCATGAACAGGTCGCGCATGGTCGGCGTGGTAATGCGGTAGATGAACCAGGAGAACTGCCTGGGGCCGTGGCGCACTACCTTGTCGAAGCGTTGCAGCGCAACCTGCGCCCTGGCCGGCTCGCGCAGGCAGGTTTCGATGGCATCGGCGGCGGCAAAGGCGCTGGTCATGGCCAGCATCACGCCCGACGAGAACACCGGGTCGATAAAGGCATAGGCGTCGCCAAGCAGCACGTAGTTCGGGCCAAAGGTCTGCTCGGTCACATAGGAATAATTGCCGGTGGCCTCCACGTCCGCCACCAGTTCCGCCCCCGCCAGCCGCTCCGCCAGGGCCGGGCACAGCGCGATGGTGTCGGCGAAGAAATCCCTGAGCGGCTTGTCGCGGCGTTTCAGGTAATAAGGCCAAGTCACGGCGCCCACGCTGGTGGTCCCGTCTGAAAGCGGGATGAACCAGAACCAGCCGTGTTCGAACCAGAAAATGGTGATGTTGCCCTCGTTCTTGCCAGGATGGCGCCGCGCGCCGCGAAAGTGCCCGTACAGCGCGGAGCTGTTGTGCTTGGGATTGCGCAGCTTGGTCTTGAAGCGGTTGGCAAGAAACGTATCGCGGCCGGACGCGTCGACTACGAAGCGTGCCTGCCAGTCCTCCCGGCTGCCGTCGTCCCGTACCGCGTGCACCACGGCGCCCGATTCCTGCGCAAGGAACTCCACTTCCCGCACCCGGCATTGTTCGATCACCCGCGCGCCCTTGCGCGCCGCATTGCGGAACAGCAGTTCGTCAAAGGCAGAGCGGCGCACGTGGTAGGCGTATGGCATCGACTTGTCCCAGGCATCGGCGAAATCGAATGCCTGGCCGCCTTCGTGCCACGGGGAGACAAACTCGGCAGCCCACTTCTCGATGGAAATGGCCCGCACTTCATCGGCCACGCCCAGGCGCTCGAACAGCGGCAGGTTGGCGGGCAGCAAGGATTCGCCGATATGGAAACGCGGATGGCGCTCCTTTTCCAGCAGAGTGACCTGGAATCCGCGCTCGGCCAGCAAGGCTGCGGCGGTGGACCCGGCAGGGCCCCCGCCGATCACCAGCACATCGCATTGGCGCAGGCCGGACGCCGGCAACGCGGCCGGCGTTGCGCCGGCGGTGCTGCAAGGAGCATTGTTATCCATCATGTTTCCTGGAATCCCGCGGCCGCACTAGGCCATGCCGCCATTGATGGAGAGCGTCTGGCCAGTGACGTAGGCCGCCGCGTCCGACACGAGGTACGCGATCATGCCGGCGACCTCCTGCGGGCTGCCGGCGCGCTGTGCCGGCACCAGTTGCCGGATGCGCTCAACCGGAAACGCCTCGCCGGTCATGGGCGACTCGATGACGCCGGGCGCCACGGCATTGACGGTGACACCGCGCGAGGCCATCTCGATGGCCAGGGACCGCGTGGCGGCGATAATCCCGGCCTTGGCGGCAGCGTAGTTGGCCTGGCCACGATTGCCCACCAGCGCCGCCACCGAAGCCATGCTGACGATGCGGCCCCAGCGGGTGCGCATCATCGGCATCAGCAGGGGCTGGGTGACATTGAAGAATCCGTTCAGCGAGACGTCGATGACACTGCGCCACTGCTGGCGCGTCATGCCGACCATCGGTGCGTCGTCATGGATGCCGGCATTGTTGACGAGTATCTGCACCGGCCCGTGCGCCAGGATGCGCTGCAACGCAGCGTCGGTGGCATCGGCATCGGTGACATCGAAGGCGATGGCATGCGCGTGGCCGCCGGCCGCGCGAATCGTCGCGGCTACCGCCTCGGCCTGGGCAAGGTGGCGGTTGGCATGGACCCACACCTCATGGCCCGCCTGCGCCATCGCCAGGCAGATAGCCTGTCCAAGCGCGCCGCTGCCGCCGGTGACAAGCGCCAGCTTGCGCTTCTCTTGCTGCTCCATTCACGCTCCCACAAGCGGCTGCTTCGTTACGTTGACAGGGCCCCGCAGCGCATCACAGTCACCTTCCCGATGCCTGCCATTGATGCCCCTCTTCGGTATCCCTTGCCTGTCCTACGGCTTCTGACATCCGGACAAGGCCGGGCGGCCAGCCGGAGGCATCAACGCGTCCGGTTCGCTGCCGCATAGGCGGCGAGACTGCCGAGCGAGGCGAAAATCTCGTGGTTGTCGGGATTGTCGGAGCGCAACTCGAACCCGTACTTCTTAGAGATCAGCAGGGCAATCTCCAGGATGTCGATGGAATCCAGGCCAAAGCCCTCGCCATACAGAGGCGTTTCGGCAGAGACATCTTCCGGCTTGATGTCGGAGATATCGAGTTCGCCGATGATCAACTCGGCGAGTTCATGTTCCAGTTCGGTCATCGTCGCAACGTTGCAAATATCGAAGGGTTCCGCATGCACGCTACGGTAGTCGTCTCCTGCACATGATGGGCAGCCCGGGGCATGCGTGAATTCAGACGGCTATCGTATACTCCGGCATCGTCTTTGGGGCAGATGCTACCAAGCTGGGGTAAATCCCACTAGAAATGAGAAGTTTAGTAACAACATTGTTCGCCGCTTCCTGAAACATCGCTCCACTTCGGCAGTCTTCACGCTATATGCTCTCGTCTTGCTTCCCGGCGCCTGGGTCGGTACCGGGCCGTCCTGCCGGACGCATCCGGCAAGACAAGCCAAGCGCCACAGCCGTCCCCCTATAGCACCAAATGTCATCTTGTGATCCATCCACGACCTGCCGCCCCGATTGCCTGCCCGCCAGGCCTGCGGACGACTGTCACACCAGCAGCGCCACCGCCTCGCCCAAGCAAATGCCGGCCACGGCACATGCCGCTGGCCAGCACCCGCTGCGCCGTCACGGCTGGGTGATCGTTGCTGCATTTTTTGCGTTGTATGAGTACGCCTTGCACCATGTGGCCCAGCAGCCTGGCGCTCAGGAAGCCGGCCTGCTGCTGGGTGCAGCGCCTTTTATCCTGCTGGGGCTGGGCGTCAGCTGGCGCTCCCGCTGGCGGTTCCCCTTGCTTGTGCTGCTGGCGCTGGCCTGCGCCGGCCTGTGGCTGATGCGCGTACCGCTCTCGCAGCATTTCGGGTGGACCTACTACATGCAGCACATGGGTGCGAACACCGCGCTCGGATTGATGTTCGGCCGCAGCTTGCGGCGCGGGCAAACGCCGCTGTGCACCCAGTTCGCCGCCATCGTGCGGGGAGTGCTTTCCCCCGCGCTGCAACGCTACACACGCGCCGTCACGCTGGCGTGGACGCTGTTCTTCGCCATCATGGCGACGGTATCCACAGTCCTGTTCGCGCTCGCGCCCATCGCCACCTGGTCCACCTTCGCCAACCTGTGCAGCCCGGTACTGGTGGCACTGATGTTCGTGGTGGAAGCGGGTTGCCGCCGTTTTGCGCTGCCGGGAGTGGCCCATGCCGGCGTTCGCGAAGCGATCCAGGGATACCGCGCGGCCATGGCCGCGCGCGCGGGGTTGTCGCGTTGATGCCGGCCGCCCCCACCCATCGGCAGCCCGGCAACGGACGCACCTATCCGCTGGTTTCACATACCTCGCCGGATAGCATCATTGCCTGGCATCTCGGCCAGCCAGTGACGGTGCGCAGCTTCCTGGCCGACGTCATGCGGCTGGCCGCCGGGTTGCCGCCGGGCGGCCATATCTTCAATGTCTGCGCCGACCGCTATCGCTTCACCGTAGGCCTGTGCGCCGCGCTGGTGGCCGGCAAGATCAGCCTGCTGCCGTCCACCCATACGCCGGAAATGGTGCGCCAGCTCGCATCGTTCGCGCCCGACGCCTTCTGCCTGCACGACACGCCGGATTGCGATATCGCGCTGCCGCGCTTCCGCGTCCCCGGATTCGTCGGGCAAGCCGCCGCGGCCCCCCTGCCAGAGCCGAGCATACCGTCCATCCCCGGCGAGCGCGTCATGGCCTATGTGTTCACCTCCGGTTCGACGGGGCAACCGGTGCCGCACCGCAAGACCTGGGGCTTCCTGGTCAGCAACGTACGCGCCGCGGCGGCACGGCTGGGCTTGCAGGACGGCCGCGCCTATACGCTGGTGGGCACCGTGCCGCCCCAGCACATGTATGGTTTCGAGTCGACGGTACTGCTGGCCTTGCAAGGCGGTATCGCCCTGAGCGCAGCGCATACCTTCTACCCCGCGGACATCTGCGATGCGCTCGAAGCCGTGCCGCGGCCGCGCGTGCTGGTGACCTCGCCGGTGCACCTGCGCGCGCTGCTGCTCTCTCCCGCCAGGCTGCCCCCGGCAGACCTCATCCTGTCTGCCACCGCGCCCCTGTCGGAGAAGCTGGCATGCGAGGCGGAGGCACGCCTGGCGGCGCCGCTGATGGAAATCTACGGCAGCACCGAAACGGGCCAACTGGCTACGCGCCGCACCGCGCAGACCAGCGCCTGGGAACTGTTCCCTGGGGTGAGGCTGGAAGCGCGGCGGCAAGCCGGCGGCGGAAGCGACGGAAGCGGCGCAGAGGACCAGGTCTGGGCAGCGGGCGGCCATGTGGAACAACCCGTCGCCATGGGCGACGCGCTGGAACTGCTGGACGAAACCCGCTTCCTGTTGCACGGCCGCAAGGCGGACCTGATCAATATCGCCGGCAAGCGCACCTCCCTGGCTTACCTCAACCACCAGCTCAACGCCATCGAGGGCGTGGAGGACGGTGTCTTCTTCATGCCGGATGCGCCGCCGGGCGAGCAGGCCGAAGGCCATGTGCGGCGCCTGCTTGCGCTAGTGGTGGCGCCGCGCCTGCAGGCCGCGCAGATCCTGCACGCGCTGCGCGAGCGCATCGATCCGGCCTTCCTGCCACGCCCGCTGCTATTCGTCGACACGCTGCCGCGCAACGCCACGGGCAAGCTTCCGCACGAGATCCTGGCGCCACTGGTGGCAAGGCTGCAGGCGGCCCGGCAGTCCCAACCGCCCGGAGAGGGCGCATGATGCGCAAGGCCCACCTCGAACAAGGCGAAGCGCGCGCCACCGCTGGCTTCGTCATTGCGCCCGATCATCCCGCGCTGGCCGGCCACTTCCCCGGCCATCCGGTGGTGCCGGGGGTGRTGCTGCTGGATCACGCGATCGCGCTGATCGGCGCGGCGCTGGCGCAACCGCTGGAGATCTTCCAGCTCGGCTCGGTCAAGTTCCTGAGCCCGGTGTTGCCCGGCGAACCGGTGACGGTCACGCACGAAGCCGATGCACGCGGCACGATCCGCTTCACGCTCAGCGCCAGCGGCCGGGACGTGGCAAGCGGCACGCTGACCCCGGCGGCGCCGTCGTCAGGGGAAATCCGCGCATGACGTGGCCTGCCAAGCGAGCCGCCAGCGCCGACTGGGCCAGCCGTCAGGAACGCAGCAACACCACGCTGCTGCGCGTCATGAGCTGGCTCTCCTTGCGCCTCGGGCGCCGGTTCGGCCGCGCCGTGCTGCGCCTGGTCACCGCTTACTTCGTGCTGTTTTCCCCGACCGCACGCTATGCCTCGCGCGCCTACCTGGACCGCGTGCTGGGACGCGACGCGGGCTGGAGCGACGGTTTCAGACACGTCTTCACCTTCGCCTCGACCATCCACGACCGCATCTACCTGCTCAACGAACGCTTCGACCTGTTCGATATCCGCGTGCATGGCGGCGAGCTGGTGGACGAGGCGATGGCGCGAGGCGGCGGCGCCTTCCTGCTGGGTGCCCACCTGGGCAGTTTCGAAGTGATCCGCGCCGTGGGCCGCCAGCGGCCCGGCCTGCGGGTCGCGATCACCATGTACGAGGAGAACGCGCGCAAACTGAACAGCGTGCTTGAAGCCATCAACCCGGCCATGCGCCAGGATGTGATCTCGCTCGGCCGCATCGATGCCATGCTGAAGGCACGCGAATACCTGGAGCGCGGCTTCATGATCGGCATGCTGGCCGATCGCACGCTCTCGCAACGCGCCACCGATCCCGTGCAGCAGTGCGATTTCCTGGGCGCGCCGGCGGGCTTTCCCACTGGCCCGCTGCGCATGGCGGCCATGCTGCGCCGTCCTGTGATCTTCATGACCGGGCTATATCGCGGCGGCAACCGCTACGACATTCACTTCGAGGCGCTGGCGGATTTCTCCCAAGTGGCACGCGGCCAGCGTGAGCAGGAAGTCCAGGCTGCACTGACACGCTATGTCGGCATGCTGGAACGCCACTGCCACGACGCGCCATACAACTGGTTCAACTTCTACGACTTCTGGCAGTCCGGCCCGCCGCTTTCCAGCCAGCCGCCTCCCGGCAACGAGCCCTGACGCATGCCTCGATCCCCCGCCGCCCTCGCGCCTTGCCACCTGCGTGGTCTTGCGCGCCTGTCCATGCTTGCCTGCCTGGGCAGCGCGCTTATCCTGGCGGCCCCGCCTGCCGCGCAGGCCGCCGAACCGCCCGCCACCGCTTCCGCGGCCTGGGGCGTGGACCAGTTGATGTCCGCGCTGGCGCAGCGCAAATCCGGGCGCGTGCGCTTCACCGAGACGAAATATCTCGCCATGCTCGAACGTCCGGTGGAGTCATCGGGGGAGCTGGTATTCGTGGCGCCGGATCACCTGGAAAAGCGGACCGTTGCGCCCAAGCCGGAGAACCTCGTGCTCGACGGCGACATGATGACGGTGGAGCGCGGCGGCAAGCGGTTCGTGATGCCGCTGCAAAACTACCCGGAAATCGCGGCCTTTATCGAGAGCATCCGCGGCACCCTGGCGGGCAACCGCAATGCGCTGGAGCGTTACTATCGCCTCGGCATCGAGGGCCGCGCTACCCGCTGGACGCTGACCCTGACGCCGGCCGATTCGCGCATGGCGGGCATCGTCAGGCAGATCCGCATCGACGGCGCACGGGACGCGCTCGAGAGCGTGGAAATCGTGCAGGCAGACGGTGACCGCTCGGTGATGAAGATCAAGACGGCCGGCGCCCCATGACCGGACACGCTCGCCGCGACAGCTGGCGCCAGCGCCTGGCCGAACGGCCGGCGCGCATGGCCGTCGGCCTGTGGATGGTGTTCCTGCTGGCCTGCGCCGCGGTGGTTGCGCGCACCAGCTTCACGGCGGACTTGTCTGCTTTCCTGCCGCGCAGCCCGAGCGCGGAGCAGCAGTTGCTGGTGGACCAGTTGCGCGAGGGGCTGGTGTCCAGGCTGATCCTGCTTGGCATCGAAGGCGGCGACGCCGCCGGGCGGGCCGCTCTCTCCAGGGCCGTGGCGGCGAAGTTGCGGGCCGACCCGCGCTTTTCCTCGGCCAACAATGGCGAGCCGGTCAACCAGGCCAGCGACCAGCGTTTCCTCTATGCGCACCGCTACCTGCTCAGCCCCACGGTCACGCCCGAGCGCTTTTCGCCAGACGGGCTCAAGGCGGCGGTGGGCGAAAGCTTCGACCTGCTCGCCTCTCCGGCGGGACTCTTCACCAAAACGCTCTTGCCGCGCGATCCCACCGGCGAAATCACCTCCGTGCTGGGCCAGCTCGATAGCAGCCAGCGCGTGCCGCTGCGCGACGGCGCATGGATCTCGCGCGACGGCCAGCGCGCCGTGCTGCTGGCGCAGACCGCCAGCGCCGGCTCCGACACCGACGGGCAGGCAGATGCCATCGCCGCCATCCGCCGGGCCTTCGGGCAAGCCCGGCAGGCACAGCCTGCGCAGGCCGGCGCCGCACCTTACCGCCTTGTGATGACCGGCCCGGGCGTGTTCTCCGTCAGCACTCGCGACACCATCAAGCGGGAAGTGGAGCGCCTGTCCACGCTGGGCATCTGCCTTATCGTCACGCTGCTGCTGGTGGTGTACCGCTCGGTGCCCACGCTGCTGCTCGGGCTGGTGCCGGTCGTATCTGGCGCACTGGCCGGCGTGGCCGCGGTCAGCCTCGGCTTTGGCGGCACGGTGCATGGGCTGACGCTTGGCTTCGGCACCACGCTGATCGGCGAGGCGGTCGACTACTCCATCTACCTGTTCGTGCAATCCGCCCAGTACACACATGCCGGCCGGCGCGACGAACGGGCCTGGGTCGGCGCGTTCTGGCCCACGGTGCGGCTGGGCGTGCTGACGTCGGTCTGCGGTTTTGCTTCGCTGCTGCTTTCGGGCTTTCCCGGGCTCGCCCAGCTGGGGCTGTATTCCATCGCTGGGCTGACTACGGCAGCGCTGGTCACGCGCTTCGTGCTGCCGCGGCTGGCGCCGGCCAACCTGCGCATGCGCGATGTCACGCCGCTGGGCACGCGCCTGGCCCGCGCCGCCGCCCATGCCCACCGGCTGCGCTGGCCGATGGCAGCCTTGCTGCTGGCAGCCGGCGCGGTGCTGCTGATGCAGCGCGCCCCGCTGTGGAGCCAGGAACTCTCCTCGCTAAGTCCTGTGCCCGAGCGGGAGCAGGCACTCGACGCCGCGTTGCGCGCCGACCTTGGCGCGCCGGACGTGCGCTACCTGGTGGTCTTGTCCGGCCCCGACCAGGAGAGCGTGCTGCAGGGTGCCGAGCGGGTGGCGCGAGAGCTGGATCCCCTGGTGGCGCAAGGCGTCATCGCGGGCTATGAGAGCCCGGCGCGCTACCTGCCCAGCCTGGCCACCCAGCGCGCCCGGCAGGCCAGCCTGCCGCCGCGGCCGGAACTGGCGCAACGGCTGCAGGCCGCGGTAGCGGATCAACCGGTGAAGCCCGGCCTGTTTACGCCGTTCCTGGACGAAGCCGAGCAAGCGCGCGGCGCGGCGCCGCTGCGCCGGGAAGACCTGCGCGGCACCTCGATGGCCCTCGCGGTCGACGGGCTGCTGACCCGCCACGGCGAGCGCTGGAGCGCCACGCTGCCGCTGCGCGCGCCCACGGCGACGCCACAGGGCAAAACGGGACCGTCAGCGGGGCCGAGCCTCGACGCCGCTCCGATCCGCGCCGCCATTGCGCGCGCGGCCTTGGACGACACGCTCTTTGTCGACCTGAAGAACGAATCCGACCACCTGTATGCCAGCTATATGCACGAAGCGCTGCGCCTGTCGCTCGGCGGGCTCGCCGCCATCGCCGTGCTGCTGACGATCGCGCTGCGCTCGCCGCGCCGCGTGCTGAGCACCTTGCTGCCGCTGGCCGCCGCCACGCTAGTGGTAGTTGCGGGGCTCGCCGCCAGCGGGCGGCAACTCACCATCCTGCACCTGGTCGGCATGCTGCTGCTGATCGCGGTGGGATCGAACTACGCGCTGTTCTTCAACGGCAGCGGCCGGCAGGCTTCCGCTATTTCGCCACATACGCTGGTATCCCTGATGCTGGCCAACATGACCACCGTGGCGGCTTTCGGACTGCTCGCCTTCTCGAGCCTGCCGTTGCTGCAAGCCTTCGGCATGACAGTGGGCCCCGGCGCGGTGCTCGCGCTATTGTTCTCCGCTATCCTGGCGCCGCCGGCGCTGCTGTCAGCGCCGGCCAGGAGCCAACCATGAGCCGCATGACACCGACCCCTCGCCTGCAAGCGGACGCCCGCCGGTGGCGTCCTGGCGCCCTGGTCAGCGGTACGCTGGCAGTGCATGCCGGCGCCGCCGCAGCCATCGTGGCACAGCCCGCGTCCCTGCCGTGGGCTGCCGGCGGTGTGATTGCCTCGCATCTGCTGCTGACGGCGGCCGGGCTGTGGCCGCGCAGTACCTGGCTGGGACCCAACCTGCGGCGCCTCCCGCCATCGGCACAGGGTTGCGTGGCCCTGAGCTTCGACGACGGTCCCAATCCCGAGGTGACGCCACGCGTGCTGGACCTGCTGGATCAGCACCGCGTGCAGGCCACTTTCTTCTGCATCGGCGCACGCGCGGCGCAGCACCCCGCGCTAGTCCGCGAGATCGTGCAGCGCGGACACGCGGTGGAGAACCACAGCCTGGACCATCGCCATCACTTCTCCCTGTTCGGCCCGGCCCGGCAGATGCGCGATATCGCCGCGGCGCAGCAGGTACTGTCGGAACTGACCGGCACCGCGCCGCGCTTCTTCCGGGCGCCCGCCGGGCTGCGCAACCCCTTCCTCGAACCCGTGCTGTGCCGGCTGGGCCTGCACCTGGCCAGCTGGACGCGGCGGGGCTTCGACACCGCCGCCGCCGGCGATGCCGATCATGTCGCGCGCCGCTTGCTGACCGGCCTGGCCGAGCGCGACATCCTGCTGCTGCACGACGGCAACCCAGGCCATGATCGCGCCGGCCGGCCGCTGGTGCTGGCGGTGCTGCCGCGTGTGCTGCGGGCCATCGACAGCGCCGGGCTGCGCTGCATAACGCTGCGTGATGCTACGTGACGCCGTGCACCGTGCGGCTTGCCGACACAGGCCATTTGATACAATCGGCGCACCGCGCAAACGGATCCACAAAGCAGTGTCCCCCCTTCTTTTCTCGCACTACACAGCCACCAGTTGCCTAGGCCATGGCCTCGACGCCACACTGGCGGCCTTGCGCGCACAACGCGGCGGGCTGATTCCCTGCGAGTTCAGCGATATCAGGCTGGATACGTATATTGGTGAAGTCGCGCAGGTGGACGAGACGTCGCTACCCGCAGTGCTGGCTGAGTTCGACTGCCGCAACAACCGGCTGGCGCAACTGGGGCTGGAACAGGACGGCTTCGCGGAGCAGGTTCGCGCAAGCGTGGCCCGCTACGGCGCGCACCGGATCGGTGTGTTCCTTGGCACCAGCACTGCCGGCATCCTGCAGACCGAACTTGCGTACCGCCGACGCGACCCCGACACCGGTGCGCTGCCCGCGGATTTTCATTACCGCGGCAGCCACAGCCCCTACTCGCTGGCGGAATTCGTGCGGTGCTACTTCGGCCTGCGTGGGCCCGCGGCATCCATCTCCTCGGCCTGCTCGTCCGGTGCCAAAGTGTTCGCCTCGGCACGCCGCATGATCGAGGCGGGACTGATCGATGCTGCCGTGGTGGGTGGCGTCGATTCGCTGTGCCACACCACGCTGTACGGTTTCAATTCGCTGGAACTGGTATCCAGCCAGCCATGCCGCCCCTACGACGCGCACCGCAATGGCATCTCGATCGGCGAAGGCGCCGCGTTCGGCCTGCTGGAGCGCCTTCCCGCGGCAAGCGCCGCGCGCGCGAGCGAAGACATCCTGCTGCTGGGCATCGGCGAATCCAGCGATGCCCACCATATGTCAGCGCCGCACCCGCAGGGCCTGGGCGCCCGCATGGCGATGGCGCAGGCGCTGTCCAGCGCCGGCCTGACGCCGGCGCAGATCGACTACGTCAACCTGCACGGCACCGCCACGCGCAGCAATGACGCGGCCGAAGGCAAGGCCATGCTGGACCTGCTGCCCGCCGCGCCGTGCAGTTCGACCAAGGGCGCAACCGGCCACACGCTGGGCGCGGCCGGCGCCATCGAGGCGGTGATCTGCGCGCTGGCGCTGCGTCACGGCCTGCTGCCGGCGGGCATCAACACCACCGAGCCGGATCCCGAGTTGCCGCTCGACTACCTGCTGGAAAACCGCGAGCAGCCCGTGCACCGCGTACTGAGCAACGCCTTTGGCTTTGGCGGCTCCAACTGCAGCCTGTTGTTCGGGCGCGCCGATTCGCCAGGTTGAACCTATCCATGCAAGTGAGCGCATTCATCGAAGGCATCGGCCTGCTCGGACCCGGTTTCAAGGACTGGCCGCAAGGTGCCGCCGTACTTGCCGGCACGCTGCCCTATGTCGGCGAACCGACCGGGCTGCCACCACCGGCCGGCCTGCCACCGGCCGAACGGCGCCGCACCGGCCCCAGCGTCAAGCTGGCGCTGGGGCTTGGCCAGCAAGCCGCAGCGGCGAGCGGCATGGATGCGGCGGCCCTGCCAACCATATTCACCGCATCCAGCGGCGACGGCCACAACTATCACATGATCTGCGAAGCACTGGCCAGCGACGATCCGCTGATCTCGCCGACGCGCTTCCACAACTCAGTGCATAACGCAGCGGCGGGCTACTGGGGCATCGCCTCCGGTGCCATGGCAGCGTCCAATGTGCTGTGCGCCCGCGACGGCAGTTTCGGCGCCGGTCTGCTGGACGCCCTGTGCCAGGTGGCGGTGGACCGCGAAGCGTGCATGCTGATCGCCTACGACACGGACTACCCGGAGCCGCTGCGCAGCCATCGGCCGATCCCGGACGCGTTCGGCCTGGCGCTGGTGCTGCTGCCCGAGCCGACCCCGCGTTCACTCGCGCGCCTCGACGTCACGCTGGCCGAAGCCCCGGCCAGCCGGATGGCGGACCCCGCGCTGGAACGGTTGCGCCAGGGCGTGCCCGCGGCGCGGGCCCTGCCCCTGCTGCAGGCGCTGGCGCAGGGCGGCCCGCGCGAGGTGGTGATCGACTATCTGGATGATCTGCGCCTGCGGGTGGCCGTTACCCCGGCGGCGGCGGCATAACGCCATGCATCCCGACGCGGCACCGCTGGGGCGCGCGTGGATCGCGGCGCATATACCGCATCAGGGCACCATGTGCCTGCTGGACACCGTGCTCGACTGGAGCCCGGAGTTCATCCGCTGCGAAGCCAGCAGCCATACCCACCCGGACAATCCGCTGCGCGCCCACGGACGCCTGGCGGCCGTTTGCGGCATCGAATACGCCGCGCAGGCCATGGCCGCGCACGGCGCCGCCTTGCAACAGCCGGCGCAGCGCCCGCGCGTGGGCTACCTCGCCAGCGTGCGCAAGCTGGACCTGCGCGTGGCGCGCCTTGACGATATCGCCGCGCCGCTGCTGGTGGAGGCCCACCGCATCGGCGGCAGCGAGAACAACATCCTCTATGCCTTTGAAGTCAGCGCGGCCGGCCAGTTGCTGCTGGCCGGCCGCGCCGCGGTCATCCTGGATGTCCCGCTGGGCCCGGCCGCTTAGCGCGCCGGCAGGATCTTGCCGGCCACTTCGCCAAACCCGACCCGATAACCGTCGCCCTGGCACCAGCCGGCCATGACCACTTCGTCGCCGTCTTCCAGGAAGCCACGCTTGCCGCCGTCGGCCAGCGCTACCGGCTCGGCACCGTTGCGGGTCAGCTCCAGCAGGCTGCCATAGGAATCCGGCGTGGTGCCGCTGATGGTGCCGGAGCCCATCAGGTCCCCCACGCGGACATTGCAGCCCGACACCGTGTGGTGGGCCAGTTGCTGCACCATGGTCCAGTACATGGCCTTGAAGTTGGTGCGGCAGACGGTGGTGGCATGCTCGGCGCCTTCCGGGCGCAGGGAGACTTCCAGCGCGATGTCGTAGGCATTGCGCTCCGGCTGCTGCAGGTATTCCAGCGGCTCGGGCGACTGCACCGGATTGTCGCGGCGGAACGGCTCGAGCGCGTCCATCGTCACCACCCACGGCGAGATCGAGGTGCCGAAGCCTTTACTGTTGAACGGGCCCAGCGGCACATATTCCCACTGCTGGATATCGCGCGCGCTCCAGTCGTTGAGGATCACCATGCCGAAGATATGCCCGGCCGCAGCGGCGGTGGTGACCGGCTCGCCAAGCGTCGACGGCTTGCCGACGATAAAAGCCATTTCCAGTTCGTAATCGAGCTTCTGGCAGGCCGTGAAGATCGGGCGCGGCGCGTTGGGCGGCTTGATCTGCCCCTTGGGACGGTGCAGCGCCGTGCCGCTCACCACCACCGAACTGGCGCGGCCGTTGTAGCCGATGGGAATCTCCAGCCAGTTGGGCAGAAGCGCATTGTCCGGATCGCGGAACATGCGGCCAACATTGGTGGCGTGCTCGCGCGAGGAGTAGAAATCCGTATAGCCGGGGATGTCCACGGGCAAGTGCAAGGTGGCCCAGGCCATCGGCACCAGGGCTTGCTCGTGCAAGGCGGATTTTGGACGCAGGATGGTGTCGTCCGCCGACAGCAAAGCCGTCAGGCGCTGTCGGGTTTCGGTCCAGGCCGGCTTGCCGAGCGCGATGAAGGCGTTAAGCGTGGCGCCGCCGAACACGCCCTTCACCGCGGCTGGCAACAGGCCTTCCGCATCCAGCACGGACAGGTCGAGAATCAGGTCGCCGATGGCGACACCCACGCGCGGGCCCTGCCCGTTCGGGGAAAAGATGCCGTAGGGAAGGTTCTGCAGCGGGAAATGCGTAATGCCATCGTTGGCGGAATCGATCCAACTCTGCTGGACGGTAGTCATCGGGGGCTCCGGAAGGGAATGACAAAAGGTGCCGGCGGCTTCGGCCGCGCGCGCACCCGCAAGACGAAATCGTTGGTCGGAATCAGCGCTGGCCGGGGTTGAAATGCTTCTTCAATCCTTGCCAGCACGTGTAGTAGTCGGCCTGCAACTGGGCCGACTTCGCCGCATACGGCGTCGGCCGGATCACGGCCGGCGTCTCGAACATGAAGGCCATGGTATCGCTGATGTGGTGCGGCTGCGAAGTATCCCCGGTGGTGGCCTTGGCGAAGGTCTCGGCATCCGGGCCGTGACCGGTCATGCAGTTGTGCAGGCTGGCGCCGCCGGGCGCGAAGCCATCGGCCTTGGCGTCGTAGACGCCCTCGACCAGGCCCATGAATTCGCTGGCGATATTGCGGTGGAACCAGGGCGGGCGGAAGGTGTTCTGCGCCGCCAGCCAGCGCGGGCCGAAGATGACGAAATCGATGGTATCCACGCCCGGCGTGTCGGAGGGGCTTTGCAGCACCAGGAAGATCGACGGATCCGGGTGGTCGAAGCTGATCGAGCCGATCGTGTTGAAGTGGCGCAGGTCGTACTTGTACGGCGCGTAGTTGCCGTGCCAGGCCACCACGTCCAGCGGCGAGTGCCCGATCGATGCGCGCCACAGGTTGCCCTGGAATTTCGCCACCAGTTCGAAATCGCCTTCGCGATCCTCATACCAGGCGTGCGGCGTCAGGAAGTCGCGCGGATTGGCCAGGCCGTTGGAGCCGATCACGCCCAGGTCCGGCAGGCGGAACAAGGCACCGTAGTTCTCGCAGATATAGCCGCGCGCTTCGCCGTCCGGCAACTCCACGCGGAAACGCACGCCGCGCGGCACCACCACGATCTCCTGCGGCTCCACGTCCAGCACGCCCATCTCGGTGGCCACGCGCAGCCTGCCCTGCTGCGGCACGATCAGCATTTCGCCATCGGCGTTATAGAAGAAGCGATCCGTCATCGACCGGTTGGCCAGGTACAGGTGGATGCCGCAACCCGACATGGCCTCCGGGCTGCCGTTGCCGGCCATGGTGACGATGCCGTCGACAAAGTCGGTCGGCTCGGTGGGCATGGCCGGCGGGCTCCAGCGCATCTGGTTGGGCGAAGGCTGCACGGCATCGAAGCGGCTGACGATGCGCGACTGCTCGACCAGCGTGAACGGCTCGTGCATGGCCGCCGGGCGGATGCGATAGCACCAGCTGCGCCGGTTGTGCGCGCGCGGCGCCGTAAAGGCGGTGCCGGAGATCTGTTCGGCGTAGAGGCCATAGGGCGCGCGCTGGGGTGAGTTCTGCGCCACCGGCAATGCGCCGGGCAGAGCCTCGGTGGCAAACTCGTTGGCAAAACCCGACTGGTAGCCGGGCGTACCGTGGTCCGGCGCTTTGCCCGGAACGTTCAGTTGCGTCTGCGTCATGTCTTGTGTCTTCCTCTTGCGCTTACGATTTACGATGACTCTCGGTTTCTTGAAATGCGGCTGGGCGCGGCATCAGGCTGCGGCCGCCGGGTCGGTGGCGGGCTGGACGACAGCCCGTGCGAGCACGCCCGCACGGGCGAGCTCCATGGCTTCCTGCAGGATGGCAAGGTCGCCGATGTGGTTGGCCAGCAGCAGGATGAGCTGCGCGTTGGCGGACTGGCTCTGGGCGTCGGAAAGGTCGCGATGCATCTCGATCAGCGCCTCGTAGAAGTCGTCCGGGCGGGCCAGGTTGGGTTCAGTGTTCAGCGGCATCAGCATGTCTCCCTAACGTCTCAGGCCACGGTCGTGGCCGCGGCAATACGTTCGTCACCGGCGGCGCCGTCTTCCTGCCAGCCGAGCGCCCGCCGCAACGCGGCTTGCACCTGGCCGGCATCGAATGCCCGCCAGCGCGCGCACACGTGCTGGTCAGGCCGCAGCAGGTAGACCGTGCCCGGCCGCCCGTCGTAGCGGCGCGCCAGCAGGCCTTCGCTATCCTCGAACAAGCGCACGCCGGCAGGTGCGCCGGGCGTCTCGCCGCCACCTGCCGGGACCACGCACAGCACTGCCAGCCGGACCTGTCCGCAGGCCAGCGCCTGCAAGGCGGTCAGCGCCAGTGCCGGCAAAGCGCCCGCGTCCGCGAAGACCATCGCGGCGAACTGGCTGCCCAGCTGGCGCAAAAGCCACGCGGCCTGGCCGTCCACCTTCACCGGCGCATCGGCGCACGACATGCCTGGCGCCATCAGCCCCGTGAACTTCGCCTCGCCCTGCTCGTCGGCCGCATCCGGCGTGTTGAGCGGGGACGCGTGCAACACCGCCGGCACCGACAGCCGCCCGCTGTTGACGAGCTGGCGGGCAAAACCGTGCTGCCGTGCCAGCGTCAGCACGGCGTCGCGGAAGACGCGGCTTATGGGTGTCTTGGGCGTGATGAAATCGGTAGAGCGAGTTGAGTGGCGGATATTCTCGTCGGCGGCGTGCTCGCGCTCGCTGGCGTAGCTATCCAGCAAGGCATCCGGCGCGCTGCCCGCCAGCACCAGCCCAAGCTTCCAGGCGAGGTTCTCCGCGTCCTGCACGCCGCTGTTGGCGCCACGCGCCCCGAAAGGGGAAACGCGGTGCGCGGCATCGCCCGCGAACAGCACGCGGCCATGGCGGAAGCGATCCATGCGCTGGCAGGAGAAGGTATAGACACTGACCCACTCCAGTGCAAATTCGACACCATCGCCCAGCAACGCCTGGATGCGGGGGATTACCCGTTCCGGCTGCTTTTCCAGCTCCGGATCGGCGTCCCAGCCAAGCTGGAAATCGATGCGCCAGACATTGTCCGGCTGTCGATGCACCAGCACCGACTGGTTTCGGTTGAACGGCGGATCGAACCAGAACCAGCGCTCGCTCGGGAAGGGCGCCGCCATCTTCACATCGGCAATCAGGAAGCGGTCATGGAAGACGCGCCCCTTGCTTTCCAGGCCCATCGCATGGCGGACCGGGCTGCGTGCGCCGTCGGCCACCACCACGTAGCGGGCCTGCAGGGCATAGTTGCCATCGGGCGTTTCCACATCCAGCGTCACCACGTCGCCATCTTGCGTGAGCCCCGCCACGCGATGCTTCCAGCGGATCGCCAGGTTGGCCAGTTCGGCCGTGCGCTCCACCAGATAACCTTCCACATAGTATTGCTGCAGGTTGATAAAGGCCGGCCGGCCGTGCCCGCACTCGGGCAGCAGGTCGAAGCTGTAGACCAGCTCCTGGTCGAAGAAGATCTTGCCGACGTTCCAGCTCACGCCCTTGTCCACCATGCGCTGGCCGCAACCGAGGCGGTCGAAGATTTCCAGCGTGCGCTTGGCGAAGCAGATCGCGCGCGAGCCGGTGGAGAGCGTGCAGTCGTCGTCCAGCAGCACGACAGGCACACCCTGCTGGGCCAGGTCGATTGCCGTGGCCAACCCGACCGGGCCGGCCCCGATCACCACGACGGGATGGACCGGATGGCCGCCGGCGCCTGGCCGCGGCGCACTCTGCTCTGCGCAAGGCTGGTACGCGAAGGTACAGGCCTGGTAATTGGTTTCCATCTTGTCTCCATCCTCCAGCCATGACCGCTGGCGCGGTTCTCTCGGCAACGCTGCGGGTGGGCCGCGCTGCCGGCATGCCATCCCCGGCCGCGCGCTACTCCTGCAGCGCCGCCCACATATCCTTGTCACGCTGCGCGGTCCAGATACGCGGATGCTTGATGCCGCTGGCCTCGTCGTAGGCACGCGCCACGTCAAAGGGCAGGCAGTGCTCATAGATAAAGACCTGCCCGAACTTGTCGTCCATGGCAGCGCGGGTATGCGCCATGGCGCCCTTCAGGTCGAGCTTCTGCGCCACGGCTTCCTTGCCTCGCTGCAGCAGCGTGCTGACGAAGTCGCGCGTGTAGTCCAGGCCGCGCCCCACCAGTTCGGGATCGGTGAGCGCCGGGCCTCGGCCGGGGATCAGCGCCACCGGGTCCAGTGCGCGCAGCGCTTCCAGCGTAGCCGGCCATTCCTCGAGCTGCGCGTCGCCGCAATAGCAGGCCGCGTCGTACTCGACGAGGTCGCCGGAAAACAGGATCTTCTGCGACGGAATCCACACCACGGTATCGCCCTTGGTGTGACCGGCTCCGAGGTGCATGACCTTGACTTCGAGCGTGCCCAGGTACAACGTCAATTCGCGCTCGAACACCACGTTGGGCCAGGTCAGTCCAGGCACGGTCTCGACACCCGCGAACAGCCGCGGGAAACGCTCGATCTCGGACTTCATGTCGGCTTCGCCGCGCTCCACGATCATCTCGTAGGTGCCGCGGCTGGCGATCACGTTTTGCGCACCTTCCCTGAAGTAGGCCGAAGCGCCCAGCACCCGCACAGCGTGATAGTGCGACAGCACCACATGCTTGATGGGCTTGTCGGTAACAGCGCGGATGCGGGCAATCAGGTCCTGCGCCATTGCCGGCGTAGCGGTCGTATCCACGATCAGCACACTGTCGTCGCCGATGATCACGCCGGAATTCGGATCGCCTTCCGCGGTATACGCGTAAGCGTTCTCCGACAGCTTGGTGAAGGTGACCTGCTTTTCCTGCAGATCCGCCTGCGATGCAAAGGCCTTGCTCATGGCTGCTCCTGTCTCGTTCTTTCTAGTGGCGCCTGGTGAATTACACCGCCGGTGCGCTTCCAGCATTCTGGCGGGCTGGTAACATCACCTTAAATTACACAATCCGTAATTCATTTACCATATCGTAATCCGAGCCTGCGGACGTGTCAAACCCGCATCCTGCTCGCAGACCGGCTGACGGCCGAGAAATCCGGATGGCTCAGGCTTCTAGGTTAGGCGTGAAATACAGCGACGGGAGCACGGCGCGGCACGAGACAGCACGTGACGAGGCGGTGCGCGGAGATGCTCAGGCGTATACGGAGAACACGGGAGAACACGGGGAGAACGCCGGAAGGCGGCGGGCAATAGCCGACAGGCCAGCCACGGCGCAGGGGCCGAAGCCGTCAAAAGAGGGCAAGCGTCAGCCAGCCAGGCTGGCACCAGGCCATGCCAGGCAGGCGGGCAAAACTCCTTCAGCGGGCACAGGGGGGTGTGCCCGCTGAAGGTATGGCAAGCGTGCGCCGGCCCGTCCCGAAAGCGGGACCAGCACGAACACTCAGGCTGGCTTGTGACCTTCGCCCGGGCCCGACGCGAAGCCCGTGCTGACCGGGGTGGCCGGTGCAGGGCTGGTGGCGGCGGTGGGTGTCGCGGCAGGCGCCTGTCCGGCCATGGAAGCGGCCGTGACACCGCCATTGCGGCTGGCAATAAATGCGTTGACGTCTGCTGCAAGATGCTGGGGAGCCAGCACCACTTCCAGGCCCAGCGCCTCGCAAGCCGCTAGGAAAGTCGACATGCGGGGGTCGGCTTGACCCGATTCGGCCCGCAAGTAGGCTTCCCGGGAGATCCCGGCCTTACGGGCGACGTCTTCCTGCTTGAGCTTTCGCGCTCGGCGCAACGCCCGCAGTTGCCGGAACGGTTCGCTAGCGCCTCTAGGCACGGCTGTACTGTTCATGTCGGTCTCCAGTCACCAGTGAAAAAAAAGTGCGCGGACGTGCATTCGAGTATAGAGCACGCAAAGCGTTCCGTATGTAATCAGCGCAACACTTTGTGCAGATTTCTTGAGAGTACCTGAAGCAGGCATATCCACGCCTGTCAATAGGTCCAATAAAGCACAATTTTCTGCCTCCGTGGTGACATAACGGACGGCCGGGATTTAGGTTGACGAGAGCGCACTAACACAATATTGACAAACCGACCGGTCGTGCTATTCTTGCCGAATGCAAAAAGGTCAACTCACCCGCGCAGCCATCATCGAGCAAGCCCTGGACACTGCCGCGCAGGTGGGGTTCGAGCAGTTATCGCTCGCCACGCTGGCGGCCGACACCAGTATGTCGAAAAGTGGGTTGTATGCCCACTTCAAGTCCAAGGAGGCATTGCAGGAAGCCGTCCTGGCGTTGGCCCTAGAGCGCTTCTCCGATGTCGTCATCCGGCCGGCCATGCGTCAGCCGAGGGGCTCGCGGCGGGTGCAAGCCCTCTTCGAAGGCTACATGCTCTGGCTTGGCGGATCCGTCAACAGGGGCCGCTGCCTGTTCATGGCGCTGGGCCAGGAATACCGCGACCGCCCAGGCACCATCAGGGATCAGGTGGTGCAATCGCTGAAGGACTGGCACAGCCTCATCGCCCGGGCCGTGACCGACGCCATCGAGGAAGGCGACCTTTCCCAAGCGCAAGACGCGCGGCAATTCGCCTTCGAGATGGTTGGCATCGGCATGTCGTTTCAGCAGTCTTTCAAGCTGCTGGGCCGTGAGGACACCGAGATCATGGCGCGCCGTGCCTTCGAAGCCCTGCTCAGGCGTGCCGAGGTGGCGCAACCGGAGCGCAAGTAGCGCGGCACTTACGGGACCGCCTGCGAGACGCCGCGACGCCGCATGAGATAAATCAGGGCGAAATACGGGACGACCGGACGTCGTCTTTTTTTGAAATAAAAAATAGCACGACTGGTCGGTCTTACCGGATGCCACGGCCCCCGAAACCGCAGACCCCACTCAGGACATTGCAAATATTTGCTGGAGATGCCCGCCGTGACGCAAGCGACTTACCCATCCACCAAAACCCGGCAAGCCGCGCCGGTACCAAGCAGCCCGATGCGCTGGGCGCGCCTTGGCTGGCAACTGGCCGGCCTCCTCTACCCCGCCGGCGCCGCGCGCGCGCTGGAACGCGCCTGGTTCCGCCCCCCCCATGGCAAAGCCCCCGATGGCGCGGGCCGGGAGTTGCTTGCCCGTGCCCGCGTTGACTGGGCATTGGTGACCGGCCAGGGAGCGAGCCGGCGTGTGCGTGTCTATCGCTGGGGCAGCGAGGGCCCCACGGTGTTGCTGGCCCACGGCTGGGGCGGCCATGCGGCGCAATGGCAGCCCCTGGTCGCGCCGCTGCTGGCCGCAGGCATGCGCGTGGTGGCCTTCGACGCGCTATCGCACGGCGGCTCCGACGCGGGCGCGCGTGGCACTGGCCAGAGCTCCGTCGTGGAAATGTCGCGCGCGCTGCTGGCCACGGCATGGCATGCCGGACCGGTCCACGCCGTGATCGCGCATTCGCTCGGCAGCGCCGCACTGGCGCTGGCCATGCGCGAAGGCCTGCACCTGCAGGCTGCCGTGATGATCGGCCCGCCGGCGGACATGCACAACGCCGCCGCGGCATTGGCCTGGCGGCTGGGCATTGGCCCCGGTGTGCTCGCGCGCATGCAGCGCAACAGCGAGCGCTGGCTGGGCATGCCGTGGTCGGCCTTCAACGTCCCCGCGCTCGGCAACGCCGTGCCGGTCCCACCGACCCTGGTGATCCACGACCGCCAGGACAAGGAAGTGGGTTGGGAAAACGGCGCGGCAATTGCCGGCGCCTGGCCCGGTGCGCAACTGATGGCCACGGACGGGCTCGGGCATCGCCGCGTGCTACATGACGCAGCTGTCATCGCGCGCATGGTGGCGTTCATCGGCGGCACTGTCGGCACATCGTCCCTCGGTGTGCCGGCGCGCATGGCCGAGGTCGAAGCCCAAGCCTGAACCTGGACCGGCCAAACTAGCGGGAAACTGCCCCTCCTCGCCAGTTCGCCGCAGCAATCCTGTCGGCTAAGTGGGTATGTGGCATGCCACATACCCACTATTGGTGGCTGGGGAAAATTCCTGGCGGTTAATTGCTTATCGGACAGAAAACGCTGGCCGGCGTGCCGGCCAGCCCCCCGTTGCCAGACCGCCCGCCAGCCTCCCATCAAAACCCTTCGAGTACCAGCTTGCCTATTGTCTGCCCGCTCTCCAGGATGGCGTGGGCCCGGCGCAGGTTGGCCGCATCGATACGCCCGAGGTGCTCCCCCAGCGTGGTCTCCAGCCGGCCGGCATCGACCAGCCGCGCCACCTCGTTAAGCAGCCGGTGCTGCTCGACCATGTCCGGCGTGCCGAACATCGAGCGGGTGAACATGAACTCCCACACAAACGTGGCGCTCTTGCTCTTCAGGTCGCCCACGGCCAGTTCGCCGCTGTTCTCCACGATCGAGCAGATCTTGCCTTGCGGGGCGATCACGCTTGCCATGGTGCCGAAGTGGCGGTCGGTATCGTTGAAGCAAAGGATGTAATCGACTTCGGCAAACCCGAGGCTGCGTAGTTGCGCGGGCATGTCGCCGCGATGGTCGATGGTGTGGTCGGCACCGAGCTTGCGGCACCAGGCGGCCGACTCGGGCCGCGACGCCGTGGCGATGACGGTCAGCCCCGCCAGGGTCCTGGCCAACTGGATGCCGATGGAGCCCACGCCCCCTGCCCCGCCGATCACGAGCACGGAACGCCCCGCGTGCTCGCCCCGGGGCGACACGCCCAGGCGATCGAACAAGGCTTCCCAGGCCGTGATCGCAGTCAGCGGCAAGGCCGCGGCATGAGCAAAGTCGAGCGAGGCGGGCTTATGGCCGACGATGCGCTCGTCGACGAGGTGGAACTCGCTATTGGCGCCGGGCCGGGTAATGCTGCCAGCGTAGAAGACCGGATCGCCCACCTTGAACAGCGTCACATCCGGCCCGACCGCGGCGACCGTGCCGGCGGCATCCCATCCCAGGACGCGCACGGCGGGCTCCACCTTGTCTTTCGGGGCCCGTACCTTGGTATCCACGGGATTGACTGAAATCGCCGCCACCTTGACCAACAGGTCGCGGCCTTCAGGCACGGGGGTTGCAATCTCGACATCGACCAGGGATTGCGGGTCGTCGACCGGAAGGTAACGGGTCAGGCCAACAGCTTTCATTGCAGGGCTCCTTCAAGCAGGTTCTCAGCGGCGCGGGACCGCGCCATGACCATAGCGTAGTCCCGTCTGCCTGCATTGATTAGCCGGAAAATACAACAATCAATTTCCCGAAAATCCGGAAAATGGCCAAGCGTCGCCCTACCCTATTGCGTCGTCCCCGGAATCGTCCCCGCCAGGATCTGCCCGCCTCCGTAGCTGGACTGCCGCGGCATCTCTCCGCCCAGCATCATCCGGATCGCGCAGTACTTGAATTCCGGGATCTTGCCAAAAGGATCCAGCGCCGCATTGGTGAGTTTGTTGATGGCGGCCTCGTAGTAGCAGAACGGCACGAACACGGCACCGCGCGGGGTGCCATCGTCCGCGCGCGCGAACAGCGATACCTGCCCCCGGCGCGAAGCCAGCGTCACCAGGTCGCCGGGCTGGCCGCCGAGCGCGGCGAGGTCGAGGGGATGCACCAGCGCCACCGGTTCCGGCTCGATCGCGTCCAGCACGCCGGCGCGCCGCGTCATGCTGCCGGTGTGCCAGTGCTCCAGTTGCCGCCCGGTGATCAGCACCGTCGGGTATTCCTCGTCGGGCCGCTCGGCGGCGGGAATGATGTCGGCGGGCACGAAGCGGGCCTTGCCCGTCGCGGTGGGAAACGCGTCGGTGAAGATCACGGGCTCGCCGGGATCGCCTTCGGCACGGCAGGGGTAGGTCACCGCGTTCTCGCGCTGCAGGCGCTCCCAGGTAATGCCGCCGATGCTGGGCATGGCGTGGCGCATCTCATCGAACACATCGGCCACGCTCGCGTACGGCCAGTCCAGCCCGAGCCTGGCCGCCATCTGCTGGATGATCCACAGGTCCTGGCGCGCCTGCCCTGGCGGATCGATCGCCTGGCGCCCGAGCTGCACGGTGCGGTCCGTGTTGGTAAAGGTGCCGGTTTTTTCCGGAAACGCCGATGCCGGCAGCACCACGTCGGCCAGGTAGGCCGTCTCCGTCAGGAAGATATCCTGCACCACCAGGTGGTCCAGCGCCGCCAGCGCCTCGCGCGCATGGCGGGCGTCGGGATCGGACATGGCCGGATTCTCGCCCATGATGTACATGCCGCGTACTTCGCCGCGCTCGATGGCCTGCATGACTTCGACAACGGTCAGCCCCGGCTGGTGGTCCAGCGGCACGCCCCACAGCGACTCGAAACGGGTAATGGCCTCGGGATCGTCGACGCGCTGGTAGTCCGGGTACATCATCGGGATCAGGCCGGCGTCGGAAGCGCCCTGCACGTTGTTCTGCCCGCGCAGCGGATGCAGCCCCGTGCCCGGCCGGCCGATCTGCCCCGTCATCAGCGCCAGCGCGATCAGGCAACGGGCATTGTCGGTGCCGTGCACGTGCTGGGAGATGCCCATTCCCCAGAGAATCATCGAGGCTTTGGCAGTGGCATACATGCGCGCCACATAACGGATGGTGTCGGCATCGATGCCGCAGATGGGCGCCATCGCCTCCGGGCTGTAGGCGGCCACATTGCGCAGCAGTTCGTCGTAGCCGATGGTGCGGCTGGCGATGAACGCCTTGTCGACCA
The DNA here is from genome assembly GCF_056399885.1 of Cupriavidus sp. 01L45. Taxonomy (NCBI): domain Bacteria; kingdom Pseudomonadati; phylum Pseudomonadota; class Betaproteobacteria; order Burkholderiales; family Burkholderiaceae; genus Cupriavidus; species Cupriavidus sp. 01L45. The sequence goes on from NZ_JBFTSG010000051.1 coordinate 44,921, forward strand.
GCCCGTCATCCACGATGACATGCATCATCGCGTTGAGCAGCGCCACATCGGTATCGGGCTGGAATTGCAGGAAACGATGGGCGAAGCGGGCCAGGTCGGAGCGGCGCGGATCGGCCACGATCAGCCTGGTGCCGTTCTTCACCGCGTTCTTGATCCAGCTCGCCGCCACCGGATGATTGACGGAGGGATTGGCGCCGATCACGATCACCACTTCGGCGCGAGCCACATCCATCACCGGGTTGGACACCGCGCCCGAGCCGATCCCTTCAAGCAGCGCCGCCACCGACGAGGCATGGCAAAGCCGCGTGCAATGGTCCACGTTATTGCTGCCGAAGCCGGTGCGCACCAGCTTCTGGAACAGGTAAGCCTCTTCGTTGCTGCCCTTGGCGGAACCGAAGCCGGCCAGCGCGCGCTTGCCGTGCGTATCGCGAATGCCTGCCAGCTTGCCGCCCGCGAGCGCGAGCGCCTCTTCCCAGCTGGCTTCGCGGAATACGTCCATCACGCGTTCGGGGTCCATCACGAAATCGCCGCGCTTGGGGACACCCTCGCGCCGCACCAGCGGCACGGTGAGCCGGTGCGGATGCTGCGCGTAGTCGAAACCGTAGCGGCCCTTCACGCACAGGCGCTTCTGGTTGGCCGGGCCGTCGCGTCCCTCGACAAACAGGATGCGGTTGTCCTTGACGTTGTAGGTGAGCTGGCAGCCCACGCCGCAATACGGGCAGACCGAATCCACCTGGCGCTCCGGCACCGGCAGCGCCGCGTCGCGCGCGGGCATCAGCGCGCCGGTCGGACAGGCCTGCACGCACTCCCCGCAGGCCACGCAGGTGGAAGCGCCCATCGGATCGTCCATGTCGAACACAATCGCGGCGTGGTCGCCGCGAAAGGCCAGGCCGATCACATCGTTGACCTGCTCGTCGCGGCAGGCGCGCACGCAGCGGGTGCACTGGATGCAGGCATCGAGATTGACGGCGATGGCCGGATGGGACAAGTCCGCCGGCACCGCGGCGCGCGGCGCAAAGCGCGGCTTGCCGACTGCCAGCCGCGCGGACCACTGGTCCAGTTCGTTGTTGCGCGTGTAGTGCGCCTCGGACATATCGGATTGCAGCAACTCCAGCACCATGCGCTGCGCGCGCACCGCGCGCTCCGAGCCGGTCTCGACGTCCATGCCCTGAGCCGGGTAACGGCAGCAAGACGGCGCCAGCACGCGCTCGCCCTTGATCTCCACCATGCAGGCGCGGCAGTTGCCGGCGGTGTCCAGGCCGTCCTTGTAGCACAGGTGCGGCACGTCAAAGCCCTCGCGCTGCGCCACCTTGAGCAGGCTCTCGCCCGGCCTTGCGGAGACTTCCCGGCCATTCAGGCGAAAAGTCACCGTGGTGCTGGAGGAGGCTTCGACTTGCGCACGTTCGGCGCGGGTCAGTGCATTCATATCGTCCTCGCGGCTCAGGCCAGTTCCTGCGGGAAATACTTGATCACGCAATCCACCGGGTTGGGCGCGGCCTGCCCCAGCCCGCAGATCGAGGCGTCGCGCATTACCGCGGACAGGTCCGCCAGCGCGGGCAGGTCCCACTTCGGCTGCCCGATCACATCCAGCGCCTTGGCGGTGCCCACGCGGCATGGCGTGCACTGTCCGCAGGATTCCTGCTTGAAGAAATGCATCAGGTTGCGCGCCACGGCAACGGCGCTGTCCTGCTCGGAGAACACCACGATAGCGGCCGAGCCGATAAAGCAGCCGTAGGGCTGCAGCGTATCGAAATCCAGCGGGATGTCGCCCAGCGACGCCGGCAGGATGCCGCCGGAGGCGCCGCCCGGCAGGTAACCGTAGAAGCCGTGGCCGTCCTGCATGCCGCCGCAGTACTCCTCGATCAGTTCCCTTACGGTGATGCCCGCCGGCGCCAGATGCACGCCCGGCCGCCTCACCCGCCCCGACACCGAAAAGGAACGCAGGCCATGCCGGCCATTGCGCCCCTGCGCGGAGAACCATTCCGCGCCCTTCTCCAGTAGCTCGCGCACCCAGTAGAGCGTCTCGAAGTTGTGCTCCAGCGTGGGCCGGCCGAACAAGCCGACCTGCGCCACGTAAGGCGGACGCAGCCTGGGCATGCCGCGCTTGCCTTCGATCGATTCGATCATGGCCGACTCTTCGCCGCAGATATACGCACCGGCGCCGCGGCGCAGCTGGATGTCAGGCAAACCCGGCACCGGCGGATCGGCATGCAGGCGGCGCAGTTCCTCGCCAAGCACCGCCCGGCAACCGGCATACTCGTCGCGCAGGTAGAGATAGATCGCCGAGACCTGCGTCACCGCGGCGGCGATCAGCATGCCTTCCAGGAAGCGATGCGGATCCCGTTCCAGGTAGACGCGATCCTTGAAGGTGCCTGGCTCGCCCTCGTCCAGGTTGACCGCCATCAGGCGCGGCGCCGCCTCGGCCATCACGATGCGCCATTTGCGCCCGGTGGGGAAACCCGCTCCGCCCAGCCCGCGCAGGCCGGAATCCTCCATTGTGCGAAGCACGGATTCGAAATCGCGCTCGCCCGCCGCCAAGTCCCGCAGCAACTGGTAGCCGCCCTGCGCGCGATAGTCGTCGTAGCCCAGATAGGCTTCCGGCTTATGCCGCACGGCGCGCGCGGCCACCGTGCCGGCAATGGCTGGCGCGCTGGCGAAATCAACGGGATTCTGTCCGACCAGCGCCGCGGGCGCGCGCTCGCACCGGCCGATGCACGGCGCCGCCACGACCTTGACCTCGCTGCCCAGCAGGGCCGGCAGCCTGGCGAGCAGGTCGCGGGCACCCGCAAGCTCGCAGGCGATGCCTTCGCACACGCGCACCGTCACGGCCGCCGGCGGCCGGATCGCGCCATCCGGATCCTCGCGCACCACGTCGAAGTGGTGATAGAAAGTGGCGACCTCGTAGACCTCGGCCTGCGACAGCCGCATCTCGTGCGCCAGCGCCACCAGGTGCGGGATGGCGAGCTGGCCGTAATGGTCGTTGATGGCGTGCAGGTGTTCGATCAGCAGGTCGCGCCGGCGGGAGGCATCGCCCAGCAAGGCTCTCACCTCGGCCAGCGCGGCCGGATCGGCCTGCCGCCCCTTGGGTTGACGGCGCTTGCGCTGCTTGCCGATATCCTGGACCGCGATGGGAATGACGACCGGGTTCATGGCAATCTCGGTGACTGTCTCTCGTGGGTGCCGAATGGCAACGGGGCAAGCGCTTGACACGCTTGCCCGCCGCTCTGGTCTTATCCTGCCTTGCCCGCCCGGCGGCCGCGCTGCCGGGGGCGGGCGGCGCGGGCGGGGCGTTGCCTTCGATCATATCCCTATTCCCGCCACGCGCAGGCAAGCTACCGCCTGCAGCCGGCCCAACGCGCCTCTCAGGTAAGGTCCTCAGGCACCGCGCGGTATCCCATCGGCGCCGCGGTATTGGCATGCACGTACTTCCTGGCGTGCGCCTGCCGCATCGGCTTGAGCACGAACAGGGCCAGAAAGGCGGACAGCCCTGCCATGCCGGACGCAAGCATGAAGACCGCGTGCCAGTCGCCGGTCGCGGCGGTGATGACACTGGAGAACGGCACCAGCAGCGCCGCAGTGCCCTTGGCCGTGTATAGCAGCCCGGCATTGGTGGCAGCGAACTTGGGACCGAAGGTATCGCCGCAGGTGGCCGGGAACAGGCTGTAGATTTCACCCCAGGCGAAGAACACGACGCCGGTCAGCACCACGAATGCGATGGGATCCTGCCCGTACCTGGCCAGCAGCAGGATGCCGACCGCTTCGATGGCAAAAGCCAGGCACATGGTGTTCTCGCGGCCGATGTTGTCCGAGATCCAGCCGAAGAACGGACGGGTCAGGCCATTGAGCACGCGGTCGATGGTCAGGGCGAAGGTCAGGGCCGGCAGCGTGAGGCCGAGCAGCGAAACCGGCACGCCATCCAGCCCGAAGTCCTTGGCGATCGGGCCGAGCTGCGCGGTAGCCATCAGGCCGCCAGCCGCCATCATCACGAACATGGCGTACATCACCCAGAAGATCGGCGACGACAGGACCTGGCGCGGCGAGGCGTTGTAGGCGGCGGTCTTGACCGCGCTCGTGACCTGGTTCAGCACCTTGGCAGAAGGCGGATAGAGCGCCATGCCCAGGAAGAACACGATCAGGCCCTGGCCCAGTCCGAACCACAGGAAGGTGGCCTCATAGCCGCTGCTCTTGATCATGTTGGCGATCGGCACCACAGTGAGCGCCGAGCCCGCGCCAAAGCCGGCTGCGGTGATCCCCGCAGCCAGCCCGCGCCGGTTGGGGAACCACTTGAGCGCATTGCCCACGCAGGTGCCGTAGACCGCGCCCGCCCCTACCCCGCCAACCGCCGCAGCGAAGTACAGCATCGGCAGCGACGAAGCCACGGAGTTCAACGCCCACGCAATCGCGCACAGCAGGCCGCCACCCACCACCACGGGACGCGGGCCATACTTGTCGACCAGGTAGCCTTCGATCGGCACCAGCCAGGTTTCGGTGACGACGAAGATGGTGAATGCCACCTGGATCGCCGTGCGGCCCCAGTGGTACTTGTCGTCGATCGGATTGACGAACAGCGTCCAGCCGTACTGCATATTGGCGATCATCGCCATGCAGATCACGCCAAAAACGAGCTGTACCCAAGGTGAGGCAAAGCGTGACTCGGGCGCGTTTTGCTGATGTTCCATTGGTGTCTCCTTACGGCGGGCAGGGCCGCCTTATGTGGAAAGGGCGTCTTCGGACACCTCTTCGGGATGGCGCTCCTGTGCGCCATCCCAGATACTGCGGTCGTTTCATTGYTATACAGTATGTGATATATCAATATAGTCAAGACGCTTTTGGGCGACTCGGAATCCACTGAAATCGTGTGGCAAGCGCCGCGGTGGCGCACCAGAAGGCGGCACGCAGGTTACTCGTGCGCCACGCGCATCAAAGCAGGCGGCCACGCCAGAATGGCCTGCTGACGGATCAATGACTTAGAGCGCCGCGCCACATCAATGGGGCGTGGGGAATAGCGGTAAACGCAATTGGAAACGGGGCGTGCGGAGTGCTCGGGCCCAAAGCATCAAGACCCACCCTCGGGAAAGTCCCTAGATAAGGTCAGGCTCGCGAACGGGTGAATGTGCTGAATGTCTGGCCCTTCAGGAAAGAAGAGCGGAGAGGCGCAGGCTTGATGCATACGCGTGCCTGTAGCGCAGGCTGCGTTCAGACCAGTGCGCAATAGCGGCGGTCGCAACCAACCGGCACGCCAGGATATCGGACCGAACAAAGTGAAAAACGGAACCCGGGGTGGCTCTGCAGACAAGCCCAAAGGCATACTTGGCGGGTAGGGCCTCAACCAAAGCGTAGTGGCAGCGATCGGCAGCCGGGCTCTGCCGATCACACCACGCCAACATCAGGCGCGGGCCAACTGAGGTTGCACACTCACGCCGGTTGCGGCGGGACTGGCGCGGCCAACACCGGCAGTTTCCTGCGACGCGCCGAGGCCGGCAAAGCGACCGTGCTCCTGGGCGCGGATCAGCACGAGGGTAGGCACGCGGGTGGCGATCAGGAAGGTGACACCGACGCCAAGCGAAACCAGGCCAAGGGCGAGACCGAGAAGAAGAGCGCTGTCCATCAGAAAACTCCAGTAAGGATGGTGGGTAGGAGTTTTCATTATATGCTGCGTCGCACTATGTGTAAATATCCTGTATGTAATATATCAGAACAAGTTTGACATCTCAGCAACAGCCCCTGTGCCGCTCCCCGCAGGCGGTGGCCGCTCCGCCCTACCCCACCCGCGCCACCAACGCCTGCTCATACTCCATCCCACGCAGCGCATCCCAGATGGCGGCAGCATTAGGCTTGAGCGAACGGCTCTTGCGCCGCACCAGCATCACCGAAGACGTGACCTGCGGCCGCAATGGCCTCATCACCGCAGCTGGGCTCAAGCCAGCCGAATTGGCCCGCGACGGCACGATCCCGATGCCCAGCCCCAACGCCACCATGCCGAAAATCGCCGCAAAATGCCCCAGCGCCTGCAGCGACCCCGCGCGCACGTGATAAACGCCAAACGCCTGCTCCACGGCCGGCTGGATCCCCGAGTGCTGGTCCAGCATCAACACGTTGGCATCGTTGAGATCGCCCCATCCTATCGTCTCCCGCGAGGCCAGCGGATGCTGCGAAGGCAGCACAGCGTGAAACGGATCCGAACACAGCGCTTCGCAAAACAGATCGTCTCCCGCCTCCGGATTGGTGGAGATGCCGAAGTCCACCTCGCCGCTGCGCACGCATTGCAACACGGACTCGTGCGAGCGGTCCTTCAGGCAGATGCCAATCCCTGGCCATGCCGCCCGGCAACCCGCCAGCCAGCCAGGCAGCGACATCGACGACAACACCGGATCGGACGCAATCTGCACCGTGCCCTGGCACGGCTTGCCAGCACCCTGGCTCTCGCGCAGCGTCTGCTCGACTTCTTCGATCAGGTGGCAGATGCGCTGCGACAGGTGCTCGCCGGCATCAGTGAGTTCGACCTGGCGTGTGGTGCGGTCGAACAGGCGCTGGTCGATCTCGTCTTCCAGCTCGCGCACGCTGCGGCTGATGGCGGACTGCGTGAGTCCAAGCTCGGCTGCGGCGCGGGTAAAGCTCTTCTGTCGCGCCACGGCGGCAAAGGCCTTCAACTGCGGAAGCGAAATATTCATGATTACCCCTTCTGTATGCATGAGGCGCGGCGCATCGTGATGGCAATCGGGCCCGGATTCGCTTGACGCGGTCCGGGCCCGGCTGGGGATTCAGTCGCTCTTGCGGGGGGATAGTCCCGCCAGGTAGGCCGGGCTGTCGGCCGCCGGCACCAGGGACTCGACATGACCGGTGATAAACCGCCTTCGCATCGGGGCCAGCACGAACTTGGCGGACAGTCCGGCGGCGATGGTCACGGCCGCCGCTACCGTAAAGACCGCGTCCCACCCGCCTCGCGCCGACAGGACCGAGGCCAGCGGTACCAGCATCGCTGCCGTGCCCTTGGCGGTGTACAGGGTGCCCGCGTTGGCCGCAGCGAACTTGCTGCCGAAGGTGTCGGCGCACAGCGCGGGAAAGATCGAGAAAATCTCGCCCCAGAACAGGAATGTGAGTGCCGCGAACGTCATGAACCAGTACGGGTTGTGGCCGAACTGCATCAGGCCGAGCAGCGACAGCCCCTCGCCGATGAAGATAAAGAACATGGTGTTCTCGCGCCCGATGCGGTCCGAGATGAATCCGCACAGCGGCCGCGTCAGGCCATTGCACAGGTTATCGATCGACAGCGTCATGGTAAGCAGCGGCAGCGTGAATCCCAGCATCGTCACCGGCATCGATGCGAAACCGAAGTCCCGGGCGATCGGTCCCAACTGCGCGGTGGCCATGATGCCGCCCGCCGCTACCGCCACAAAGGACGCGTAGATGACCCAGAACACAGGCGTCTTCACCATCCGCCCCGGCGTGAACTCGATGGGATTGGTCAGCACCGCCTTGGCGGCCACGGCGCCGGCGGGCGGACGCGGCTTGACCAGCAGCAAGGCCATCAGCAGGATGCAAATGCCTTGCAGGATGCCGAAGGTGATAAAGGCGTGCTCGTAGCCGGAGCGCTGGATCATGTTGGCGATGGGGATCACGGTGAGCGCCGAGCCCGCGCCGAAGCCGGCAGCAGTCAGGCCGGCGGCCAGCCCGCGCTTGTCCGGAAACCACTTGAGCGCATTGCCCACGCAGGTACCGTAGACGCCGCCGGCGCCGATGCCGGCAATCACCGCCGCGAGGTAAAGCTGCGGCAGGCTCGTCGCATAGGCGTTGATGACCCAGGCCAGCCCCGCGCACAGCGCGCCGCCCGCCACCACCGGGCGCGGGCCGATCTTGTCGACCAGCCAGCCTTCCAGCGGCACCAGCCAGGTCTCGGTCACGATGAAGATGGAAAAGGCCACCTGGATGGCGGACTCGCCCCAGTGGTGCTTGGCATTCATCGGGCCCACGAATAAAGTCCAGCCGTACTGCAGGTTCGCCACCAGCCCCATGCAAACCACACCGATTGCCAGCTGGAACCAGCGATTGCCAAGCCAGCCCGAACGGCCCGGGGCCGCCATATTGTCATGCGCCATGTCGTGTCTCCTGCATAGTGCGTATCGCGCTCTGCGGCGCGACGGGTAGGCTTCTCTGTGAGGGGGAGCCCTTGGTCACTACTTGATTGAGCGCGCCTGACATTGCGGCACGTGCATCCGTGGACTGATGCTAGTTCAAACTAAGTTCGGCTAAGCATAAAGTTTTTTATTATGATCATTTACGATCCTTTATAGATTGGGCGGATGAGTGCATGAAGAACGCGACGCTGCGCCAGCTCAAGGTTTTCGAGACGGTTGCCCGGCACCTGAGCTTTTCGCGGGCGGCGGAAGAGCTACACCTGACGCAGCCGGCGGTATCGACGCAGGTGCGGCAGCTCGAAGGCCATGTCGGACTCCCGCTGTTCGAACAGCTCGGCAAGAAGATCTATCTCACGCGGGCCGGGATTGAAATGCTGCACTACAGCCGCAGCATCATGCAGCAATTCCGCGAAGCGGAAGACGCCATGTCGCAGCTCAAAGGGATCTCCGGCGGGCGGCTCAATGTGGCCGTGATCAGCGCCGGCGATTACTTTTTTCCGCGGTTGCTGGCGGAATTCATGCAACGGCATGCCGGCGTGACGCTCAATCTCGCAGTGCACAATCGCGAGGAATTGCTGCACCAGCTTGCCGGCAACCTGACCGACCTGGCGGTGATGGTTCGCCCGCCGGAAGGCATGGACACCATCAGCGAATCGTTCGCGCCCCACCCCTATGTCATCGTTGCCGCGCCCAACCACCGCCTGGTGGGCGAGCGCAACGTCCCGCTCGCGGCTCTGGCAGACGAAGCCTTCGTCGCGCGCGAGAAAGGGTCCGACACCTGGAACTCCATGCAGGAAGGCTTCGCCGGGCGACTGTCCAACCTGCGCATCGCCATGGAGATCAAGAGCACCGAAACCATCAAGCAGGCGGTGATCGCCAACATGGGCATCGCCTTCCTGTCGGCGCATACCGTAGGGCTGGAACTGCAGACAGGCAATCTCGCCGTGCTGGATATCGAGGGGTTCCCGGTAATGCTCAACTGGTATGTGGTGCATCGCAAAAACAAGCGGCTGCCGCCGGTGGCGCTCGCCTTCAAGCATTTCCTGATGGAAGAAGGGGCCAGCCTGATCCAGCGCATCACCGGTGTGGACAGGCTGATAAAGCATAAGCGATAACTTATGGTTATTCAGTTAAACTTTAATTATCGTTAATTGATCGGCAAACCTATCCTCAGCTCAGGCCCACCTTTGATAGCCGCCCGAGGAGTCCGATCATGAACCAGGTCCAGTTCGAAGCCCGCCCCGCCGCCCAAGCCGACGCCGCAGCCCCGCGCGCCAACGACGAATCGCAACTCGCAGCCTACAACGCCGCATTCACCGAGCTTGGCCTGCGCTTTCGCTGGGACAGCGAGATGTACGCGTGGCTGTGCGGTATCGAATGCGAACAGAGCCGGATCGCGCGCTATATCGAGGAGTACCACGCGCACCTGCTCAACGCCTACGATGCTGACTTCCTCAGCCGCCTGATTCTCGACAAAAAGTGCGATTACCTTCGCGCGATGGRCCAGAAAGCGAACTAAGGCAGCGGTAGCCCGACACGACGCAGCAGGCAGAAAAGGGCGCGGGAAAGCGCCCTTTTCTGCCTGCTGCGTGCCGTATTGCGCGCGCCGAATGTGCGCCAGCGCACTGCCGCCGGCGAACGTGGCGCGCTATGGTCTGCCCACTACGCACAGGAACGGAGACTGGCATGGGACAGAACATGTTCGAAGCCGGCGCACCAGCCGGTGCCCGCGCTCAGCGCCGCGAGGGGACGTTCGCCAGCTCCCGTGCGCTTGCATTGCAGAACTGTCCGATCGAACCATCCTGGATCCGTACCGGTGCCCCGCGGACGCATGCCGCCCAGCACTCGGGCGCGATCGATGGCCTGGCATCCACCAATATCTGGGAATGCACCACCGGCACCTTCGAGTGGTACTACGGCTGGGAGGAAACCGTGTTTATCCTGGATGGGCAGGTGAAGGTAACCAGCCCGGGCGGCCAGGTCCATGTGCTCAAGGCCGGCGACATCGGCTATTTCCCCGCCGACACCACCTGGCTGTGGGAAGTCGATGGCTATGTGCGCAAGATCGCCTTCTGCCGCAAGCATGTGCCACTGGTGCTGAATGTCCCCCTGCGGGTACTTGCACGGCTGGGGCTCAGTCGCCGCCTGCGCAAGGGATGCGCCGCGGCATGCAACGCATTGCGCTGGCTGGCCGGGCGCGTCCGGCTGCGCGACACCTCCGCCCTGACCCTGCTGCTGACACTGCCGCTCTGACGCCTGCCGGGCGCTGGCCTTGCCCGCGCCCGCGCACCCGCTCAGCCGCGCATGTGGTTGACCAGTGAACCGATGCCCTCGATCGTCACCTCGACCACGGCGCCATCCTTCATCGATCCGACACCGAGTGAAGTGCCGCAGGCGATCACGTCGCCAGGCATCAGCGTGAGATCCTGCGAGATCAGGCTGACCTGCTGCTCAGGCGAGAAGATCAGGTCCGACAGCGGGTAGTTCTGCCGCTCCGCCCCGTCCAGCCGCGTCACCACGCACGCGGCACGCCAGTCGAAATTCGTGACGATGGCCGGCCCCAGGCAGCCGAAGGTATCGAAGCCCTTGGCGCGGCACCATTGCGGGAAAGCGGGATCCTCGGCAATGATCTCTCCGGCGGTCACGTCGTTGACCACGGTATAGCCAAAGATATGCGAGGCGGCCTCTTCCGGCGACACGTTGCGGCAACGGCGCCCGATCACGATGCCCAGTTCGCCCTCGTAGACGATCTTGCCCCCATAGCTGCGCGGCCGCAGGATGGCATCGCCCGGGCCAGCCACCGAGCTCGCCGGCTTGATCAGGAACAGCGGGTGCGCCGGCACCGGTTTTTCGAGCTTGCGCGCCAGCGCATGGAAGTTGTTCCATAGCGCCACGATCTTGCCCGGGTCGCACGGGCTCAGCAGGCGCAGCCCCTCGCGCGGCAAAGCCGCGCCGGTGGGTTCCGGCCGCGCGTAGCCGGGGCCGTCGTACTCGATGACATGATCCCCCTCGATACGGCCAAAACCGATCTCCCCGTCCCCGGTCTGGAAGCGAATCCACGTTTGCACAGTCCACTCCTCCGGCGGGCGCGGCATGCTGCCCGCGTCCACCCTTGTCCCACATTGTCGAAAGCCGGGCCCGCGCGCGGCGGGCCCGGCCTTGCCGCTGGGTCTTGCCCTCAGATCTTGCCGGCGCCGCGAGCCCACYTGTATTTGGCGCCCAGCACCGCGACCGGGATCTCTGTGGAGTAGGCATACGACGGCACGCCGTGTTCGTACAGGTACTCGGCTGCCTCCTCCACCTGCACGTCGCCTGCCAGCGAGGCCACGATCGGCTTCTCGATGCCACGCGCCGCCATTTCCTCCTTCACCTCCACCACCAGCTTCGCGAACACCATCGGTGGCGTGATGATGGTGTGCCAGTAGCCCAGGATGATGGCGTGGATGCGCGGGTCCTCCATGCCCAGGCGCAGGGTGTTCTTGTAGGTGGATGGCGGTTCGCCGCCGGTGATATCGACCGGGTTGCCCGCCGCGCCAAAGGGCGGGATGAACTTGCGGAAGGCCGCGTCGAGATCGTCCGGCATGGTCATCAGCGACAGGTTGTTGTCCACGCACGCATCCGACAACAGCACGCCCGAGCCGCCTGCGCCCGTGATGATCACCACGTTCTCGCCCTTGGGCGTCGGCAGCTTCGGAATCCCCCGCGCATACTCCAGCAGATCGCGCAGCGAGCGCGCACGGATCACGCCGCACTGCCGGAACACGTCCTCGTAGATCTTATCGTTGCCGGCCAGCGCGCCGGTGTGCGAACTGGCGGCGCGCGCGCCCATGCTGGTGCGTCCGGCCTTGAGCACCACCACCGGCTTCTTCTTCGACACCCGCTTTGCGGCTTCGGCGAAGGCGCGGCCGTCCTTCAGGTCCTCGCAGTGCTGGGCGATGATCTCGGTGTTGTCGTCCTGCTCGAAGAAGGTAAGCAGGTCGTCCTCATCGATATCGGACTTGTTGCCCAGCCCGACAATGGCCGAAACGCCCATCTTGGCCGAACGCGAGAAGCCGATGATGGCCATGCCGATGCCGCCGGACTGCGACGACAGCGCCGCCTTGCCCTTGACATCGTAAGGCGTGCAGAAGGTCGCGCACAGGTTCTTTGGCGTGTAGTAGAAGCCGTAGATATTCGGCCCCATCAAGCGGATATCGTGCTTGCGCGCGATGGCGACGATCTCTTCCTGCCCTTCCACGTTGCCGGTCTCGGCAAACCCTGAGGGAATCAGCACCGCGCCTGGAATATGCTTCTCGCCCACCTCTTCCAGCGCCCCGGCCACCAGCTTGGCGGGAATGGCGAACACCGCCACATCCACCTCGCCCGGCACGTCGAGCACGCTCTTGTACGCGGTCATGCCCATGATCTCGCCACCCTTGGGATGGATCGGGTAGATCTTGCCCCAGTAGCCGCCGTTGATCAGGTTCTTCATCACCGAGTTGCCGATCTTGCCGTCCTCGTTTGATGCGCCGATCACGGCCACCGAATCGGGACGCATGATGCGGTTCATCTGCCTGACGATGTCTTCCTGGCTGGGGCGATAGCGCTCCGGCTGCGGCGCGAAGTCCACCACGATGCGCACGTCGGCGGCAATGGCGCCGTCCTTGCTGGCGAATACCGGGTTAAGGTCAAGCTCCGAGATATCCGGGAAATCGCTCACCAGCTCCGACACGCGCTGGATCATGCCGGCCAGCGCCTCGCGATTGGCCGGATCGGCGCCGCGCACGCCTTTGAGCACTTCGGCGGCGGCAATGCCGTCGAGCATCGACAGCGCATCCTCCTGGCTGGCCGGGGCCATGCGGAAGGTAATGTCCTTGAGCACTTCCACCAGCACGCCGCCCAGGCCGAAGGCCACGAGCTTGCCGAAGGACGGATCGGTGACGGCGCCAATGATGACCTCCTGCCCGCCGGTAATCATCTGCTGCACCTGAACGCCAACGATATTGGCGTTGGGAGCGTACTTCTTCGCATTCCCGACGATGGTCAGGTAACCGCGCTCCACATCCGCGGCGCTTTTCAGGCCCACCAGCACGCCGCCGGCCTCGGTCTTGTGCAGGATGTCGGGCGAGACGATCTTGAGCACTACCGGATACCCCATCTTGTCAGCCAGCTCGACTGCGCCGGTCGGCGTCCTGGCCACGCCCTCGCCCGGCACCGAAATGCCGTAGGCATCGCACACCAGCTTGCCTTCGGGCGCAGTCAGTGCATTGCGGCCTTCTTCCTTCACGGCGGCGAGAATCTTCCGCACCGCGTCCTTGTTGTGTGCCATGTCAGGTCTCCATCTGTTCATGGATTGCGTAGGGATGAGCCGGTCCGCGCCCTTGCGCGAAAGCGCGAGGGCGGGCGGCTTGCAAACTCACTGCGGGAAGTGCTTGAAGCGCTTGAAGTGCCTCGGGTACGTTCAGGGCATCAGACTGCCCCGGCGGCGCGCAAGGCTTCGATCTGCGCGGGCGTGCGGCCCAGCCAGTCGAGGATCTCTTCGGTATGCTCGCCCAGCAGCGGCGAACGCTCGACCTCCACCGGCGATGCCGACAAGGTGATCGGGCAGCCGAGTTGCACATACTGGCCGCGTTCCGGGTGATCCAGTTCCACCAGGTAGCCACGCTCGTACAGTGACTTGTCCTCGATCAGGTCCTTCATCGACAGGATCGGCCCGCACGGCACGTCGACCTCGTTGAGGGCATCCATCACTTCGAACTTGGTGCGCGTGCGCGTCCATTTCTCGATGATGGAGAAACACTCTTCCAGGCATTTGAGGCGGGCCTCCGGCGAGGCGAACTGCGGATGGGTGATCAGCTCCTCCCTGCCGCACAAGCGCATCAGCGGCTCCCAGCCTTGCGGCTGCACGATCACGTAGACGTAGTCGTTGGCGCCGCCGGGCGCGCAGCGCAGCGCGGCGCCGGGCTGGCCGCCGCCCGAGGCATTGCCCGCGCGCGGCACGAAGTCGTCGAACTCCTGGTTGGGGTACTCGCGCATCGGCCCCGCGGCCAGGCGCTGCTGGTCGCGCAGCTTGACCCGGCACAGGTTGAGCACGGAGTCCTGCATCGCCACTTCCACGCGCTGGCCACGCCCGGAATGCTCGCGTTGCAGCAGTGCCGCCAGGATGCCCACCACGCAGTGGATGCCAGTGCCGGAGTCTCCGATCTGCGCGCCGGTGACTGTCGGCGCGCCATCCGCCGTGCCGGTGGTGCTGGCCGAGCCGCCCATGCACTGGGCCACGTTCTCATAGGCCTTGCAGTCCGCGAACGGTCCCGGGCCGAAGCCCTTGATCGACGCGTAGATCAGCCGCGGGTTCAGCGTCTGCAGGCGGTCCCAGTCGAAGCCGGCGCGGTCCAGCACGCCGGGGCCGAAGTTCTCCACCAGCACGTCGCAGCGCCGCACCAGGTCTTCCAGCAGCGCCTTGCCCTCCGGCGTCTTCATATTGAGCGTGAGGCTGCGCTTGTTGGAGTTCAGCATGGTGAAGTACAGGCTGTCTGCGTTGGGCACATCGCGCAGCTGGCTGCGCGTGATGTCGCCGCGCCCCGGCAACTCCACCTTGATCACGTCGGCCCCCAGCCATGCCATCAGCTGGGTGGCCGAAGGGCCGGCCTGCACATGGGTCATGTCCAGGATCCGCACACCGTCCAGTGCCTTGTTCATGGTTTGTCTCCTCGCCACCGGTTATTTGTACATGGTCTGGTTCTTGGTGCCCGGCGCGTACTCGCGCGGGTCCACCCAAATATTGATCACGGCCGATTTTCCGGTGCGCTGCACCGCCTCGCGTCCGCGCTGCAATGCGCCGGCGATCTTGCCCGGCTCGCGCACTTCCTCGCCATAGCCGCCCAGCATTTCGGCGAACTTGGAGAACGGCACGTCCGACAGTAGGTTGCCGACGTTGCCGCGCTCGTCGCCGTACTTGGCGAGCTGGCCGTAGCGGATCTGGTTCATGGCGGAGTTGTTGCCGATCACCGCCAGGTAGGGCACGCCAAAACGGTTGGCGGTTTCCATGTCGAACGCCGTCATGCCGAACGAGCCGTCACCGTAGTAGCAGAGGATTTCCTTGTTCGGGTTGGCCAGGCCGGCGGCGATGGCAAAGCCTGTGCCGACGCCCAGCGAGCCCAGCGCGCCCGGGTCCATCCACTGCCCGGGACGGCGCGGACGCACCGCCTGCGCGGAAATGGTCACCACGTCGCCGCCGTCGCCGATGTAGACCGTGTCGTCCGACAGGAACTCATTCAGTTCATAGGCCACGCGGTACGGATGGATCGGCGTGTTTTCCGAGCGGAACAGCGGCATCAGCTTGGCGGTGGCGACGGCCTCGGCTTCGGTCAGCTGGCCCATCCATTTCTGCCGCGCCTGGCGCTTGTCGTTCTTGATGCGGCCGCTGGCAGCCTGCAGCACCGCACCGAGGATGGCGCCGGGGTCGCCCACCAGGCCAAGGTCGATCTCGCGGTTCTTGCCAACCGTGCGGTAATCCATGTCGATCTGCACCAGCGTCAGCTCCTTGCTGATGCGCTTGCCATAGCCCATGCGGAAGTCGAACGGCGTGCCCACGATGATCAGTACGTCGGCATTGGCGAAAGCTTGCGTACGGGTGCGGTCGAAGTGGTGCGGATCGCCCGGCGGCAGCAAGCCACGGCTGGCGCCGTTGAAGTAGCCGGGAATATCCAGGCCCTTGAGCAGCGCGATGGCTTCCTCATGCCCGCGCGCGGTCCAGACCTGCTGGCCGTAGAGAATCGCCGGGCGCTCGGCATTGACCAGGATGTCGGCCAGGCGCTCGATATCCTTCGGGTCGCCAATCGATTTAGTGGAAGCGCGATAGTGGCCGGGGCGCGGAATCACCGCGCGCGCCGCATCGACTTCGCGGTCGAGCACGTCGCGCGGGATTTCCAGGTACGACGGGCCGGGCGCGCCATTGAAGCACTCGCGCGCCGCCATCGAGATCATGTCCGCCACGCGCTCGGTGCTGGGGATGGTGGCCGCGAACTTGGTGATGGGCGACATCATGTCGACATGCGGCAGGTCCTGCAGCGAACCCATCTTGTGCTGGGACAGGGCACCCTGCCCGCCGATGTGAATGATCGGGCTTTCCGAGCGGAAGGCCGTCGCCACGCCGGTCACGGCGTTGGTGCAGCCCGGACCTGCGGTGGTCACCACGCAGCCCAGCTTGCCGGTCTGGCGCGCGTAGCCGTCCGCCGCATGAGCGGCTACCTGCTCGTGGCGCACGTCGATGATGCGGATGCCCTCGTCCACGCAGCCGTCGTAAATGTCGATGATATGGCCGCCACAGAGCGTGAAGATGGTGTCGACGCCTTCGTTCTTCAGGGCCCGCGCTACCAGGTGGCCGCCGGAAATAACGCCGGCATCGCGGGTCTTCTGCTTCAGGGTGTCTTCGGCCGTGGTGGATTCGGACCGCGTGGGTGCGACTGCAGACATGTCTTGGTCTCCTCGTTGACTGGGTTGCGACAGGCTGTGACGCGGACCTGGCCCGTTGTCACGACACCCGTTCGCCCTTTGCTGCTTTGCTGCCTGGCCGGTGCCTACCCTGCATGTCACCGGCCCTGCGACGCCATCGATCCATTTCGAAGGATCTTGATGACATACGGTATGTGATATATCAACGAAGCTCAAGGGAAATTTGGATGCTTGCCCAGGAGTTTCAACGATGCGATGCAGCAAATCGCCGCAAGATGGATGACAAATAAGAACAATTGCTGAATACGTGCCGATTCATTCCGTTTCCGCACAGCTGATGAGCGCCCCGGCCCCAGCCTCCGCTTCGTGGAAAATTCGCTTGTTTCTCGTTGATATATTACATACCATATTTCACAGCGCGTCTTGCCGGACCATCCGGTTTCGCGGCTCGCCGGCACCCGCATCACCAAGAGCGAGGAGACTTGTGAACATTCACGAATATCAGGCCAAGGAATTGCTCAGGCGCTTCGACGTGGCCGTGCCGCGCGGGGCCGTTGCGTTTACCCCGGAGGAAGCCGCCAGCGCGGCACGCAAGATCGGCGGATCGGTCTGGGTGGTGAAGTCCCAGATCCATGCCGGCGGCCGCGGCGCCGGCCGCTTTGCCGGCGATCCGGGCGGCAAGGGCGGCGTGCGCGTGGTCAAGTCAGTCGATGCCGTGCGTACGCAGGCCGAACAGATGCTCGGCAAAGTGCTGGTCACCAAGCAGACCGGAGAAGCCGGCCGCGAAGTGCGCCGCCTATATGTAGAAGAAGGCTGCGAGATTGCCCGCGAGCTATACCTGGGCATGCTGATCGACCGCGCCACCTCCCGCATCACGCTGATGGCCTCCACCGAAGGCGGCATGGAAATCGAGGAAGTCGCGGCCCGCACGCCGGAGAAAATCCTGAAAGTCGCGATCGAGCCGGCCAGCGGCATCCAGCCCTTCCACGCGCGCCGCCTGGCCTTTGGGCTGGGGCTGACCGGCAAGCAGGTCAGCGCGGCATCGCGCTTTATCCTCTCGGCCTACCGTGCATTTACCGAGCTGGACGCGTCGGTGGTCGAAATCAACCCGCTGGTGGTGACGCGCGCTGGCGACGTGATCGCGCTCGACGCCAAGTTCAACTTCGACGACAACGCGCTGTACCGCCATCCGGACATCGAAGCCTTGCGCGACGAAACCGAGGAAGATCCCGCCGAATCCGCGGCGGCCCGCCATGGGCTGAACTACGTCAAGCTCGACGGCAGCATCGGCTGCATGGTCAACGGCGCCGGGCTGGCCATGGCCACCATGGACATCATCAAGCTCTATGGCGGGGAGCCGGCCAACTTCCTCGACGTGGGTGGCGGCGCCACCAGGGAACGTGTGACGGCGGCATTCCGCCTGATCCTCGACGACCCCAAGGTCAAGGGCATCCTGGTCAATATCTTCGGCGGCATCATGCGCTGCGACGTGATCGCCGAAGGCGTGGTGGCCGCCGCGCGCGAGATCGACCTGACGGTCCCGCTGGTGGTCCGGCTGGAAGGCACCAACGTGGAACTCGGCAAGGCCATCCTGCGCGACTCCGGCTTGCCGATCCTGTCGGCCGACCACCTTGCCGACGCCGCGGAGAAAGTGGTCAAGGCCGTTCAAGGCGTCGTGCAAACTGGCAATAACGGCGATAAGGGAGGGAAATGACATGGCCGTACTGATCCATCAAGACACCAAGGTAATCTGTCAGGGCTTCACCGGCGCGCAAGGTACCTTCCACTCCGAACAGGCGCTGGCCTACGGCACGCGCATGGTCGGCGGCGTCACCCCCGGCAAGGGCGGCGAGACGCATCTCGGGCTCCCGGTGTTCGACACCGTAGCCGCCGCGGTGGAGCGCACGGGCGCCGACGCCTCGGTCATCTACGTGCCCCCGCCCTTCGCTGCCGACGCCATCCTGGAAGCCGTGGACGCGGGCATCGGCCTGATCGTGTGCATTACCGAAGGCATCCCGGTGATCGATATGGTGCGGGTCAAGCGCGCGCTATCCGGTTCGGGCAGCCGTCTGGTCGGGCCAAATTGTCCGGGCGTGATCACGCCGGGACAATGCAAGATCGGCATCATGCCGGGCCATATCCATCGCCCCGGCAAGATCGGCGTGGTGTCCCGTTCCGGCACGCTGACTTATGAAGCGGTGGCGCAAACCACGGCCGCCGGGCTCGGGCAGAGCACCTGCATCGGCATCGGCGGCGATCCGGTCAACGGCACCAACTTTATCGATTGCCTGCAGATGTTCCTGGCCGACGACGACACCGAAGGCATCATCATGATCGGCGAGATCGGCGGCTCTGCCGAGGAAGAAGCCGCGCAGTTCCTGCGCGATGCGCGCAGCGGCGGGCAGGCCAAACCCGTGGTGGGTTTTATCGCCGGCACCACCGCCCCGCCGGGCCGGCGCATGGGGCATGCAGGGGCCATCATCTCCGGCGGCATGGGGACCGCCGAGGCAAAGATCGACGCCATGCGCGCCGCCGGCATCCGGGTAGCGCGTTCGCCGGCCGAACTGGGCAAAACCATGGTGGCGGCGATGGGCGCGTAGCACGTTGGCGTTGTCAATGAAAAACGGCGGACAATATCCGCCGTTTTTCTTATTGCCATGGCGTCCGGTACGCTTGCTGCTCAATCGAGGAAATCGCAGTGCTTTTCGACATAGTCGGCGAGGTCCAGCGAATGCTGGCGCACCAGCTTCTCCGCCAGCTCGGTATCGCGCTTCTCCAGCGCCTCGATAATCCGCAAATGATCGACGATGGAACGCGAGGCGCGATCACTCTGCGAGATCGTCATCTTCCGTATCGCGCGCACATGGACAAAGATATTCTTGATCGAGTCCATGATGATCTGCGACTTCGACAACTGCACGATCGCCTGGTGAAAGGCGATATTCGCGTCGGAGTACTCCTCGATATGCTCAGCCGGGGTCGCATCGCGGAAGCTGTCGAACATATGGCGCAACTGCGCGATCTCCGCGTCGCTGGCATGCAAGGTGGCGAGGCGCGCGGCCATGCTCTCCAGCGCCGCCCACACCTGGATCATTTCCACGATCTCGCGCTTGGTCTTGCGCATGATGTAGATGCCGCGCCGCGGCACCGTACGCAGGAAACCCTCCTGCTCCAGGAGCGTCATGGCTTCGCGGATGGGGGTGCGGCTCACGCCCAGCGCTTCGCTCAGGACACGCTCGTCCAGCCGGATTTCCTCGGTCGACTGATAGATATCGGCGTCGGCAATGGCCTGGCGCAGCATGGCGTACGCCTGGTCGCGCAGGCTGGCGCCCGCATTGATGGGTTGCAGGGACAGGGTCAGTCCAGCTGGCTGAACGGCGGATGGGCTTTGCACAGACATGAATGGGCTCTTGTTGATACCAGCGCCTCGGCGCACAGGGCAGTGGCCGGCAGCTTGCCGCCTAGCTTACCAAAAGCAGCCATCACATGAGTCGAATGCATAGCAAAATGCACAATTGACATAAATCGGCTGCCGGGAACGGCGGTTTTACGTATATGGTATATCACATGGTGCGCCGCCGTAGTGGGCCGGCGCGGCCATGTGCTACCGGAATGCCTGCCCGGCCATCCCGCTCAAGCCGCCTGCGCCATCCTTTCGCGCTGCTTGATCAGGCCCAGCACCGTGTCCACCATCGGCGTGGGCTGCCGCACCAGCCGCCCCATTTCCTGCACCACGGTCAGCAAGGGGTCGATCTCCATCGCGCGCCCCGCTTCCAGATCCTGCAGCATGGAAGTCTTGTGCGCACCCACCGCGCCGGCGCCGTCGATGCGGCGCTCCACGTCGACGCGGAAATGCACACCGAAGCGCTCGGCAATCGCCTGGGCTTCCAGCATCATCGCCCGCGACAGCCCGCGGGTGGCGGGATCGGAAGTAATGATATCCAGCGTGGCGTGCGTAAGCGCGCTGATCGGATTGAAGCACAGGTTGCCCCACAGCTTGAGCCAGATCTCGTCGCGGATATTGTCGCGGATGGGCGCGTCCAGCCCGGCGGCCACCATCATTTCACTCAGGTGGCTGACGCGCGCCGACTTGCTGCCGTCGGGCTCGCCGAGCGGGAACTTCTTGCCGTAGACATGGCGAATGACGCCGGGCTCGGCAATCTCCGCGGCGGGATACAGCACGCAGCCGATCGCACGCTCGGGACCCAGGCCGCGCCACTGGCGCCCGCCCGGGTCCACGCTTTCCAGCGTGGTACCGGCCAGCGGGCCGCCATGCTGATGGAAGTACCAGTAGGGAATGCCGTTCACGCCAGTCACGATGGCCGTCTTCGGCCCGAGCAAGGGCTGCATCAGGTCCACCACGCCCGGCACGGAATGCGCCTTCAAGGTGATGAAGACGTAATCCTGCGGCCCCAGCTGGGCGGGGTCGTCGGTGCAGTTGACCCTGGCCACCCGCTCCTCCCCGTCGCACAGCAGGCGCAGGCCGTCGGCCTTCATCGCGGCGAGGTGGGGGCCGCGTGCGACCAGGCTGACTTCGGCGCCCGCCAGGGCAAGCTGAACGCCGATATAGCCGCCGATGGCGCCGGCACCATAGATACACACTTTCATCAGTTGTCTCCTGTGGTTTTATGGGTATATCCATTGATATATCACATACTATATCCCACAGAAAAAGAGTACAACCTCAATCTTGCAGGGCGGCGCCCCGGACACGTGTGGCACCGCCATCTACGCTGCGCGGGATCTCGGTGGCCGTTTAAGCCAAAAAATGCCATTTACAGCACTTTCAATCACCCTTTTCCGAACTTTCCTTCACCCCAAGCGTCATTTAGAGTTCTGCCCATTCCGGCGTGTTGCGCCAAGGATCCCTGCCTTCGATGATGAATCGCCGCACCCTGCTCGTTTCCGCGACCGCTTCCGCCGCCCTGGCGGCCCTCGGCATCACACCATCCGTGCTGGCGGCCGGCAAGATCAAGCTGGGCGACGCCCGCCCCTTCAGCTTCGACACCCTGATTGAGCAAGCCCGCACCCTGGCTGGCCGGGCTTATGCGCCCCCCGCCACGGCACCGGCCGACATCCTCGCCAGGATCGACTACGAGGCGCACGGCAAGATTCGCTTCAAGACCGATGACGCGCTGTTCGCGGACGGGCCCGGCCAGTTCCCGGTGACCTTCTTCCACCTGGGCACCTTCTTCCGCCAGCCGGTGCGCATGCACGTGATCGACAGCGCCAAGGGCGCGCCGGCGGCGCGCGAGATCGTGTATGACGAGTCGTATTTCGACATGCCGGCCGACAGCCCGGCGCGCAAGCTGGCGCGCGGCAGCGGCTTTGCCGGCTTCCGCTTCCAGGAAAGCCGCCTGGCCGACCAGAAGAAACTCGACTGGAAGAAGAACGACTGGGTGGCCTTCCTTGGCGCCTCGTATTTCCGCGCCATCGGCGAACTCTACCAGTACGGCCTGTCCGCGCGCGGCATTGCCATCGACGTGGCCGAGACCGGCAAGCCGGAGGAGTTTCCGAGCTTCACGCATTTCTATTTCGAGACGCCCGCGGGCAACGGCGACAGCGTCACGGTCTATGCCCTGCTCGATGGCCCCAGCGTGGCCGGCGCGTACCGCTTCGTCATGCAGCGCGGCAAAGGCGTGCTGATGGATATCGATTGCGCGCTGTTCCTGCGCAAGGATGTGGCGCGCCTGGGCCTGACGCCGCTGACGTCGATGTGCTGGTTCTCGGAAGCCAGCAAGGGCACCGCCGTGGACTGGCGCCCTGAAGTGCACGATTCCGACGGCCTGGCGATCTGGAACGGGGCCGGCGAACATATCTGGCGCCCGCTCAACAACCCGCCGCGCACCATGGCTTCGAGCTTTGGCGATGACAATCCGCGCGGCTTCGGCCTGCTGCAGCGCGATCGCAACTTCGATCACTACCAGGATGGCGTCCATTACGAGCGGCGGCCCAGCCTGTGGGTCGAGCCGCGCGACGGCTGGGGCGCGGGCACGGTGCAACTGATAGAAATTCCCACCGACGACGAGATCCACGACAACATCGTCGCGATGTGGGTGCCCAAGGCACAGGCCAAGGCCGGCAGCAGCTTCCGCTTGCGCTACCGGCTGCACTGGCTGGCCGACGAGCCTTATCCGAGCCCGCTGGCGCGTTGCGTGGCTACCCGGCTGGGCAACGGCGGGCAGCCCGGACAGGCACGCCCGCAAGGCGTGCGCAAGTTCATGGTGGAGTTCAAGGGGGCGCCGCTGGAGAAACTGCCCTACGGCACCAAGCCGGAAGCGGTACTGAGCAGTTCGCGCGGCACCTTTTCCTATATATTTACCGAAGCGGTGCCCAATGGCGTCGCCGGGCACTGGCGTGCCCAGTTCGATCTCACCGCCGAAGGCAAGGAACCGATCGACCTGCGCCTGTTCCTGCGCCTGGACGGCAAGCCGCTGTCGGAAACCTGGCTTTACCAGTACCACCCGTTCAACTCGCCGACTGGCCATGGCACTTGAGCGTTGGCGGCATCCCGCACGATGGCCGGGCGATGCCCGCCGCTCTGAGCAGGCTGGTGACGGACATACTGCTGGCATGATGTTGCCGCGCGTGAAGCGGGTATCATCACGGCAACCAGGCAGCCGGCTGTCCACCCTCCCCGGCTGCCGCGCCTTGCGCCATTACGACAACAACACATAACGACCACGGTTTCGACCGCTCCCATGATTTCCGCAGATCTCGCCGGCGCTGCCGGCACCGGTCCCGACGATTCCCTGCCCCGCGCCGAGYGGGCCTACCAGCACCTGCGCAACGCCATCCAGGCTGGGCAACTGCCCTCCGGCACCCGCCTGCGCGAAGTGGAGCTGGCGGCCACGCTGGGACTGTCGCGCACGCCGGTGCGCGAAGCGCTATCGCGCCTGGAGTCCGAAGGCCTCGTCGTCAACGAGCCCAACCGCGGCATGATGGTGACGCGACTCGACGCCAGCATGGTCAGCGAGCTCTATGTCATGCGCGAGGTGCTGGAAGGCACCGCCGCCGCGCTCGCCGCGCGCCACGCCACCGATGTGGAAATCTCGCTGCTGCGCGATATCGTCCAGCGCGACCTCGCCATCGCCGACCAGCCCGACAAGCTCGCCGCCAACAACCGGCTCTTCCACGAAACCCTGCACCGTTGCGCGCACAACCGCTACCTGCTCAAGACGCTACGCTCCCTGCACGAGTCGATGGCGCTGCTGGGCCGCACCACGCTGGCGCTGCCGGGACGCGCGCAGGTTTCCTACGAAGACCACATCGCACTGGTGGAAGCCCTGGAACAGCGCGAGCCCGCGCTCGCCGAGCAGATCACGCGCCGGCATATCCAGCAGGCCTACAAGGCACGCCTGTCGATGTGGATCGAAGAACAATCCGAATCCTGAGCCGCCGCCCCGCCAGTTGCCTCGGGCGGCCTCCGGCCTCCTGAAGTCACGCCGCCGCGACCGCCCGCGCGCCGCGCCAGGTACCCAGGCTAAGCACCGCAAGCGCCCCCAGGATCAGCGCCACCGCACCCAGGGTCTGCGGCGCGATCTGCTCGCTGCCCAGCCAGGCGCCTACAGCCAGGGCCACCGGCGGGTTGACATAGACATAGCTGCTGGAAATCGTCGGCGAGACGTTCGCCACCAGATGCATGTAGGCGGAAAACGCCACCAGCGATCCCGCCACCACCAGATAAACCCAGGCCCACCACGCCTGGCTGCTGACGGTACGCGGCCAGGGTTCGCCGAGCGCAGCGGAAAGCGCCAGCAGGATTGCCCCACCCAGCAGCATCTCCGCGGCAAACGCCACCGCGCCGCGTGGCAGGTCCAGGTGCCTGGCGAGCTGCGAGCCGAACGACCAGCTGGCAATGGCCGTCAGCAATGCCACAACCCCGGTGGCACTCGCGCGGAATTCCGCGCCGCCGGTCAGCACCAGGATGCCCTGGCTGCCCAGCGCGATGGCCAGCCCCTCATACCAGCGCGGCCGCCCGCCGAAGCAGAATCCCCAGAACAAACCAAAGATAGGCATCGCGCCGATCATCACGGTGGTCGCTCCGGAGGAAATGGTCTGCTCGGCCACCGCAGTCAGCCCCATGCCGCCGACCAGCAGGAAACCCGCCAGCACGGCGCAATTGCGCAACTGGCGCAGCGTCGGCATGGCAGCACCGCGATACCGCAGCCACAACGCCAGCAGCAGGCCCGCGCAGACAAAGCGCGAGCCCATCATCAGGAACGGCGGGAAGCTCTCCAGCGTGAAGCGGATTGCGAGATAGGTCGTGCCCCAAACCAGATAGGTGATCAGCAGGCAAAGGACGAGGCGGGGCGACAGCATGGCGAGCGCGGAGTGCCGCAGAAGACAGGGGCCTCCACGATAACGCCATCCCGCACGGCTTCAAAAGGAAAACGCCTGGCAAGCGTTGTTAGGCAAACTCACAAGGCAGGGAGACTGGTCTACCCGGAAGGCGGCAGCCGAAAGTGGAAGCCGGTGAGCGCTAACCGCGACCCGGTGAGTATCAAATAAGGTTCTTCAGACTTTCGTGTGGGTAGGTAGTACGCTTTCGCGCATGGCTTGGTAAGGAGGTGTGCGATGGACAGCGTGGAACTGTACCGGCAGCTGCTTGGCGTGACTGCGCCATGGACGGTGGAGCGTGTCGACCTGGACGTGGCGC
>NZ_JBFTSG010000052.1:0-69545 GCF_056399885.1 Cupriavidus sp. 01L45
CTTTTTGCCTGACGACGCTTTTTGCCTGACGACGAGGGGAAGTCGCCCCATCCGGCGCGCCTTCTTTGCCTACTTTCTTGGCAAGACAAGAAAGTAGGTCGCCCCCCGCAGGGGGGTGAAACCGCCTTTGACTTTAGGCTTTTGAAGTTGAAATTGAAGTTGAAGTTGAGTCCAATCTCCCAGCCTCCTCATCGCTAAACAACTCCGACCGCGTCAAAAACCGCATCCCCGTCGGCCCCTCCAGCGAAAACATCCCCCCCGACCCCGCCACCACATCAATCACCAGCCGCGTATGCTGCCAGTACTCGAACTGCGCCCGCGTCATATAAAACCGCGCGCCGCCAATCTCGCCGAGGCAAACGTCGGCATCGCCGATAATCAGCTCGCCATCCGGATAGCACATCGGCGCGCTCCCATCGCAGCACCCCCCTGACTGGTGGAACATCAACGCGCCATGCTGAGCGCGCAAGCGCTCGATCAGCGCAAGCGCGGCAGGGGTGGCAACGACGCGTTGCACCGCGTCGGGTGAAGTGGCATCAGCGTTGGACATCGGGTGGCTCCTTGCCTACAGACCGTTCAGGCCACAAACCTCAGGCAGCAAAGTCCATCACCACCCGGCCTTCGATATCGCCGGCGCGCATGCGCGTGAAGATCTCGTTGATCTTCTCCAGCGGCGCGGTGGACACGGTAGCCTTGACCGCCCCATGAGCGGCGAAGTCGAGTGATTCCTGCAGGTCGCTGCGGGTGCCGACGATGGAGCCGCGGATGGTAATGCCCTTGAGCACCACATCGAAAATCGGCGTGGGGAAGTCTCCCGGCGGCAAGCCGTTCAGCGCAACCGTGCCGCCGCGCCGCACCATGCCGATGGCCTGGCCGAACGCCTTGGGCGAAACCGCCGTCACCAGCGCGCCGTGCGCGCCGCCGATTTCCTTTTGCAGGAACGCCACGGGATCGGTCGTACGCGCATTGACCGTGACCTCGGCCCCCAGCTTGCGGGCGAGATCGAGTTTCTTGTCGTCGATATCCACCGCCGCCACGCGCAGGCCCATGGCGCGCGCATATTGCACCGCCACATGGCCAAGCCCGCCGATGCCGGAGATCACCACCCATTGCCCGGGGCGAGTATCGGTAACTTTCAAGCCCTTGTAGACTGTGACGCCCGCGCACAGGATGGGCGCGATCTCGACAAAGCCCACGCTGTCAGGCAGCAGCCCTACGTAGTTGGGATCGGCAACCACGTATTCGCCATAGCCGCCGTTGACCGAATAACCGGTATTCTCCTGCTTTTCGCACAGGGTTTCCCAGCCCTGCAGGCAGTGCTCGCAATAGCCGCAGGCGCTGTAGAGCCAGGGCACGCCGACACGGTCGCCTTCCTTCACGCGGGTCACGCCGGCGCCTACCGCCGATACATAGCCCACGCCTTCGTGGCCGGGGATAAAGGGCAGGGTGGGCTTGACCGGCCAGTCGCCTTCGGCGGCGTGCAGGTCGGTGTGGCATACGCCCGAGGCTTCAATCTTGACCTGGATCTGGCCGCGTCCAGGTTGCGGCACCGGTACTTCATCGATCGTGAGCGGGGCGCCGAACTCGCGCACCACGGCGGCTTTCATCATCGCTGTCATCTCGACTCCTGATGCTGTTGGCAAGGACGCCCGCGCTGCGCGGCAGGAGGCCGGCAGCCCGGGCACCATGCCGATCATGGCATGGGCGGATACGCCCATTCTTGCGCTATATCAAAAGAAGCCGAGCGCGTTCGGGCTGTAGCTCACCAGCAGGTTCTTGGTCTGCTGGTAGTGATCCAGCATCATGCGATGGTTCTCGCGCCCGATGCCGGATTGCTTGTAGCCGCCGAACGCCGCATGGGCCGGATAGGCGTGATAGCAGTTGGTCCACACGCGGCCAGCCTGGATGCCGCGGCCCATGCGGAAGGCGCGCGCGCCATCGCGTGTCCATACACCGGCGCCCAGGCCGTAGAGCGTATCGTTGGCGATTTCCAGCGCTTCCTCCTCATCCTTGAAGGTGGTGACAGAAACCACCGGGCCAAAGATCTCTTCCTGGAAGATGCGCATCTTGTTATGGCCGGCGAATACCGTGGGCTTGACGTAGTAGCCGCTGGACAGGTCGCCGCCCAGCGCGTTGCGCTCGCCGCCGATCAGGCACTGCGCGCCTTCCTGCTTGCCCAGGTCGATGTAGGAGAGGATCTTTTCCAGTTGTTCCTGCGAGGCCTGCGCGCCGATCATGGTGGCCTTGTCGAGCGGGTGGCCCTGCTTGATCGCCGCCACGCGCTTGAGCGCGCGTTCCATGAAGCGCTCGTAGATCGATTCCTGGATCAGCGCGCGCGACGGGCAGGTGCAGACTTCGCCCTGGTTCAGCGCGAACATGGCGAAGCCTTCCAGCGCCTTGTCGAAGTAGGCATCGTCGGCGGACAGCACATCCTCGAAGAAGATGTTCGGCGACTTGCCCCCCAGTTCCAGCGTGACCGGGATCAGGTTCTGCGAGGCGTACTGCATGATCAGCCGGCCGGTGGTGGTCTCGCCGGTAAAGGCAATCTTGCTGATGCGAGAGCTGGATGCCAGCGGCTTGCCGGCTTCCAGGCCGAAGCCGTTGATCACATTGAGCACGCCCGGCGGCAGCAGGTCGCCGATGATTTCCATCAGCACCAGGATCGAGGCCGGGGTTTGTTCCGCGGGCTTGAGCACCACGCAGTTGCCGGCGGCCAGCGCGGGCGCCAGCTTCCACGTGGCCATCAGGAGCGGGAAATTCCACGGGATGATCTGGCCGACCACGCCGAGGGGCTCATGGAAGTGATAGGCCACGGTGTCGTGGTCGATCTCGGAGATGCCGCCTTCCTGCGCCCGGATACAGCCGGCGAAATAGCGGAAGTGGTCTACCGCCAGCGGCAGGTCGGCCGCCGTGGTTTCGCGGATGGGCTTGCCGTTGTCGATGGTCTCGGCCACCGCCAGCGTGACCAGGTTGGCCTCGATGCGGTCAGCGATGCGGTTGAGGATGTTGGCGCGCTCGGTGGTGGAGGTACGGCCCCAGGTGCCCTTGGCGCGGTGCGCTGCGTCCAGCGCGGCTTCCACGTCCTTCTGGTTGGAGCGCGGCACGCGCGTGAAGGTCTTGCCGGTGACCGGCGAGATGGCTTCGAAGTACTGGCCATCGGCCGGGGCCACCCAGGCGCCGCCGATATAGTTCTCGTACTGTTCCTTGTAGGGATACGCAACGCCCAGCTGGGCGATTTCCGCCATGTTCATGTCTCGCTCCGATTTGTGATTTCGCTCTGTACTGCGTGTCGTGCCGCTTTGTTTGCGCACGGATACCCTTCCGCAAGAGCTGTGCCCGGCGGACATTACGGAGCGAGAACGCCAGAAACCGGGCAAAGACGGCGCTTGGCCGGGCTATGCCGGCTGTAGCCGATGTGTCACGGCGCGAGGCAGTGTTCCGATCTGGAACACCAGGTGTGGCGATGCGGCGCAGCGGCGCAGTCAGCTGCCGCTGGTGTGGATCAGGAACTCGCGCAGGGCGTCCGCCGCCTTCTCCAGCTTGCGCCCGGGCTGCCACAGCAGCCCGACTTCCATGTCCGGCACGCCGTCGGCAATCGGCCTTGCCTCGATCTGCCTGCCCTCCAGCGACCACGGGCGGTACACCATGTCGGACAACACGGTCACGCCGAAGCCGTGCGCCACCAGGCCGCGCAGCGCTTCCATCGAACTGGTGCGAAACGCGATCGACGGCGCCAGCCGCTTGCTGCGCCAGTAGCGCAGCGTGGAGCGCTCGCCTTCGTCCACCGTGAGCAGGATGTAGGGGTGCGCCGCGATGTCCTTCAGCGTCAGGCGGGGCAGAGCCAGCAAAGGGTGCGACGGCGACGCCCAGAGCTGCCGCCGCGAGCGGATTACCGTGTGGTGGGCAAACCGCGGCAGCTTCTCGATATTGGACAGCAGGCCGATGCCTAGCTCGATCTCCCCGGACAGCACGGCCTGCTCGATGCCCGGGCGGTCCATGTCGTGCAGGTCGAAATCCACATCCGGATAGTTGGTGCGAAAGCGCGCCAGCAGTCCCGGCAGCAGGTAGCCCAGCACGGTATAGGACGCCGCCAGCCGGACTTTGCCCTGCAGGTTGTGCGCCTGGAAGCGCGGCTCGCGCAGGGTGTCCTGCACGGCGTCCAGGATCTGGCGGGCGCGCTGGTGTAGCCGGTGGCCCTCCGCCGTCAGTGCCACGCCGTGTGGCAAGCGATCGAAGAGACGCACGCCGAGCTGCTGCTCGAGCATCAGCACGGCATTGGTAATGGCCGATTGCGACACATGCTCGGCCGTGGCAGCCATCGAGAACTGCCCGGTTTCCGCCGCCGCCGAGAAGTAGCGGAACTGCCGCAAGGTGATTTCCTTGGCAATGCGCTGCCCGCCTTCTTCCTTGCCGTGCCGTTCTTTCGCCATGTGCGCTCCAGCTATGTGTTTTTCAGATACCAGCTCTCTGAATTCGTGATTTTACGATATCGGCGCGCCTTCCTACACTCAGCTCCAGCCCCATAAGAGCGTACGGAGACAGCATCGATGAATGCCCCCCTATCCCAAGCCCAGCAAGATGCCCTGGCGTCGGTTACCCTCGACGACAAATACACCCTGGAAAAAGGCCGCGTCTATCTCAGCGGCACCCAGGCGCTGGTGCGCCTGCCCATGCTGCAAAAGGCGCGCGACCGCGCTGCCGGGCTGAATACCGCCGGCTTTATCTCGGGCTATCGCGGCTCGCCGCTGGGCGGGGTGGACCAGGCGCTGTGGAAGGCCAAGAAGCACCTGGCCGCCAGCGACGTGGTGTTCCAGCCCGGCGTGAACGAGGACCTGGCGGCCACCGCCGTGTGGGGCACCCAGCAGGTCAATCTGTTCCCGCACGGCACCCGCGACGGCGTGTTCTCGATGTGGTACGGCAAGGGCCCGGGCGTGGACCGTTCCATCGACGTGCTCAAGCACGCCAATTCCGCCGGCTCGGCGAAGCATGGCGGCGTGCTGGTGCTGGCGGGCGACGACCACGCCGCCAAGTCGTCCTCGGTGGCGCACCAGTCCGAACACGTGCTGCTGGCTTCCGGCATCCCGGTGCTGTATCCGTCCAATGTGCAGGAATACCTCGACTATGGCCTGCATGGCTGGGCCATGAGCCGCTACTCCGGCCTGTGGGTGTCGATGAAATGCGTGACCGATGTGGTGGAATCCACGGCCTCGGTCGAAGTCGATCCCGATCGCGTGAAGATCGTGCTGCCGGAGGACTTCGCCATGCCGGAAGGCGGCCTCAATATCCGCTGGCCCGACCCGCCGCTGGCGCAGGAAGCCCGCCTGCTCGACCACAAATGGTATGCGGCACTGGCCTACATCCGCGCCAACAAGCTCAACCGCGTGGTGCTGGATTCGCCCAACGCGCGCTTCGGCATCATGACCGCCGGCAAGGCCTACCTCGACGTGCGCCAGGCGCTGTCGGACCTCGGCCTGGACGACGACACCTGCCGCCGCATCGGCATCCGCGTGTTCAAGGTGGGCTGCGTGTGGCCGCTGGACGCGCACGACGCGCGCGACTTCGCCACCGGCCTGGAAGAGATCCTGGTGGTGGAAGAAAAGCGCCAGATCCTCGAATACGCGCTCAAGGAAGAGCTCTACAACTGGCGCGACGACGTGCGCCCCAAGGTCTACGGCAAGTTCGACGAGCGCGGCAACCACGGCGGCGAATGGTCGCTACCGCGCGGCAACTGGCTGCTGCCGGCGCACTATGAGCTATCGCCGGCGCTGATCGCCAAGGCCATCGCCACCCGGCTGGAGAAGAGCGACCTGCCGTCTGACGTGCGCGAACGCATCGCCGCGCGCGTGGCGCTGATCGAGGCCAAGGAGCGCGAAGCCGCGCGCCCGCGTATCTCGGTGGAGCGCAAGCCCTGGTTCTGCTCGGGCTGCCCGCACAACACGTCCACCCGCGTGCCCGAAGGCTCGCGCGCGCTCGCCGGCATCGGCTGCCACTATATGGCGATGTGGATGGACCGCAATACCGACACCTTCAGCCAGATGGGCGGCGAAGGCGTGGCGTGGACCGGCCAGATGCATTTCACCGGCGAGAAGCATGTGTTCGTCAACCTTGGCGACGGCACTTACTTCCACTCGGGCCTGCTGGCGATCCGCGCGGCCATCGCGTCCAAGGCCTGCATCACCTACAAGATCCTCTTCAACGATGCCGTGGCGATGACCGGCGGCCAGCCCGTGGACGGCGTGCTGACCGTGCCGCAGATTGCGCACCAGGTGCTGGCCGAAGGCGCCAGCAAGATCGTGGTGGTGACCGACGAGCCGGAGAAATACGGCGACGGCAGCATGTTGCCCGGCGGCGTCACGGTGCATCACCGCGACCAGCTCGACGACATCCAGGTCCAGCTGCGCGACACCGCCGGCGTCACCATCCTGATCTACGACCAGACCTGCGCCACCGAGAAGCGCCGCCGCCGCAAGCGCGGCACCATGGCCGATCCCGCCAAACGCGCCTTCATCAACGACGCGGTCTGCGAAGGCTGCGGCGATTGCTCGGTCAAGTCCAACTGCCTGTCGGTGGAGCCGCTGGAAACGCCGCTGGGCACCAAGCGCAAGATCAACCAGTCCTCCTGCAACAAGGACTTCTCCTGCGTCAACGGCTTCTGCCCGAGTTTTGTCACGGCTGAAGGCGCTCAGGTGCGCAAGCCGGCCGCGGCGGGCGGCAAGGGCGCGGGCGCCGATTTCAGCGCGCTGCCGCAGCCGGCGCTGCCCATGCTCGAGCGGCCCTACGGCGTGCTGGTAACGGGTGTCGGCGGCACTGGCGTGGTCACCATCGGCGGCCTGCTCGGCATGGCTGCCCACCTGGAGCAAAAGGGCGTGACCGTGCTCGACATGGCCGGCCTGGCGCAGAAGGGGGGCGCGGTGATCAGCCATGTGCAGATTGCGCCGACTCCCGCCGCGCTGCATGCTACCCGTATCGCCACTGGCGAGGCGCGGCTGGTGATCGGCTGCGACGCCATCGTCTCGGCCTCGCCCGAAGTCCTGTCCAAGACCCGGGTCGACGTGACGGCGGCCGCCATCAATAGCGCCAACACGCCGACCGCCGACTTCATCAAAAACCCGAACTGGAAGTTCCCGGGCGCCTCGGCCGAGCAAGACCTGCGCGCCAGCGTCGGCGAAGCCTGCGCCTTTATCGATGCCAATGCCTGGGCCGTGAAGCTCCTGGCCGATTCGATCTACTCCAACCCGCTGCTGCTCGGCTTTGCCTGGCAGAAAGGCTGGGTGCCGCTGCAGCGTGACAGCCTGGTGCGGGCCATCGAGCTGAACGGCGTGTCGGTCGAGAAGAACCTGCTGGCCTTCGACTGGGGGCGCTATCTGGCGCACCATGGCGAAGCGGCGCTGAGCGCGCAATTGCAAATGGCGCCGCGCGCGCAGGTGGTGGCCATGCCGGAAACGCTCGATAGCGTCATCCGCCAGCGCGAAGCGCTGCTCACGGCCTACCAGAACCCGGCATACGCCGCCCGGTACCGTGCCGTGGTCGACGGCGTGCGCGCCGCCGAGAMGCGCGTGGGTGCCAATGCCCGCCTGCCGCTCAGCGAAGCCGTGGCGCACAACCTGGCCAAGCTGATGGCCTACAAGGATGAGTACGAGGTCGCCCGCCTGTACGCCGACCCCGCCTTCCTGGACAAACTGCGCGCGCAGTTCGAAGGCGAACCTGGCCGTGACTACCAGCTCAGCTTCCACCTGGCCCCCCCGCTGCTGGCCAAGCAGGACTCGCATGGCCACCTGGTCAAGCGCCGCTTCGGCCCGGCCATGCTGACCGCATTCCGTTTGCTGGCACGCGCCAAGGGCTTGCGCGGCACCGCCTTCGACGTGTTCGGCAAGACCGCCGAGCGGCGCGCGGAGCGCAAACTGATCGAGGATTACATCGCCATGGTGGAAGAGTTTGGCGCAACGTTGAGTGCCGATCGCCTGGACACGGCGGTGGCGCTGGCCAGCCTGCCCGACGACATCCGTGGCTTCGGGCATGTCAAGGAAGCCAATATGGAAAAAGTGGCGGCACGCCGGGCGGAGCTGCTGGCCCGGTATCGGGGCGAGGCGGTGCGCGTGGCGGCCTGAGCGGCCCCGGATGCACCGTGCCGGTCAGCGAGTGCGGCGGCGCGCCCGCTCCTGATCGGCAATCGCAAGCGCATCTGCAATGGCGTCCAGGGAGTCGACGCCCATCGCCACCACGAGATCGACGGCATCGCCTTTTCTGAAGATGATGACCCTGAGATTGCCGTTGCCAGCGCGGAACTCGTCGACGGCTTGAATGACGCTCGGGTCAAGGTCTTTCACCAGGTCCGCGCTCTCAATGCTCCCGGAGGACCAGTACGTGCGTTTCTCGTCAGGGCGGCCAACAATAAGGCGTTCTCTGGCAGGCAGACGTTCGACAAGACCGAACGCTTCAATCAGGGTCATCATATGAGTCAGGCAACGGCGGGCCGCCAAAGAAAAAAGTGCCGTCCGCGGGGGGGCGCGGCGTTCATTATAGCGAGGCCGTGCCTGCAGCCTCGTACCTATCCATGCCCGCTTTATCTCACCGTGGCTGGAACACGATAATCGCCATGCCCGCAATTGCCACCGCCACCCCGGCCAGATCCCAGTGGCTGGGCCGCACCCCATCCACCAGCCATAACCACGCGATAGCGACCGCGATGTAAATCCCGCCATAAGCCGCATAGACCCGCCCGGACGCGTCCGGGTGCAACGACAGCAGCCAGGCAAACAACACCAGCGCCAGGGCGCCGGGGATCAGGATCCAGGCGCTGGCGCCCTGGCGCAACCACAGGTAAGGCAGATAGCAGCCGAGGATTTCCGCGCAGGCAGTGACGAGGTAAAGGGCGAACGTTTTCATTCAACGGAAGAGGCAGCGGACTCAGACGTGTCTACAGGGGGCGCATCGGCCCGCGGGTTCGTCACGCGCTTGCGCGCAGCCGTACGCCGCTTGCCGCCGCCCAGTTCGCCGCCCTTATAAGGTACCCGCCCCGACGGCACCACCGCCGAAGCCAGTTCCACATGTCCCTCCTGGTCATCGAAGAACATATGCGCGCCGAAGGCCTGCAGGACCTGGTCCTTGGGCAGCCCGCCCAGGAAGAACGCCTCGTCGATGCTGACGTTCCACGCCCGCAAGGTATGCACCACCCGCGTGTGCGCCGGGCTGTTGCGCGCAGTCACGATGGCGATGCGCACCGGGCACTGTCCCGGCTCGAAATGCGACTGGATCTCCGCCAGCCGGAGCAGCAGCTTGGCGAACGGCCCTTCGGCCATGGCCTTGTGGCGGTGTTTCTGCTCATGCCGGGTAAAGGCCTCCAGCCCTTTCTGCTTGAAAATCTGCTCGGACTCGGGCGAGAACAGCACGGCGTCGCCGTCGAAGGCGATGCGGATCTGGCCGGCGGGGGCGTGATAGTCGGCGGGCGCGGCGTAAAGCTGGGCCGCGGCCACGCCACCGTCGATGGCGGCCTGTACGTCGGAGGCTTCGCGCGAGAGGAACAGGTCTACCTTGAAGGCTTGCAGGTATCGAGAGATCGGCTCGCCGCCGGTGAAGGCCGCGCGGGTGATGTCCAGCCGATGCGTCTCGATGGCGTTGAACGCGCGCAGCCCGGTGTCGGGCGAATTGCGTGAGATCACCACCACCTCGACCAGCCTGCGGTCCGGGATCAGGTGATTGAGTTCGAGCAGCGCCTGCACCAGCGGGAAGGCCGTGCCCGGCAGCAGGGGCTCGTCCTCATGCTGGCGCTGGTAGGCGGAGTAGGAAGCCACGCCTTCGGATTGATAGATACCGTTCTCGTGCTCGAGGTCGAATAGCGCTCGGGACGAGATGCCGATGACGAGTTTGTCGGTGAGATCGTAGGCCATGCCGCAGTATAAAGGCAGACGATTCGACGCTATGGCGCCAACATCGACATTGAGGATGGCGTGGGCGTGATCAGGGCCAAGTCTGCGCTGCGGTGGCTCAGGCGCGGGCAAGCGTCTGAGAATGCCTATCGAGCATGAGTGGTGCTTGATACATGCCGATGGCACGGTCCAGGATGACTCGGCCGACCTGGTGGTGGCGTTCAGCCACAGCCGTCCTGCTGGCTAAGGCTAGCCGGCGGTAATACTGGCCCTTGCGCGGGTAATCTCAATTTGAGATACACTGCCGTCATGCGCGTGATCTCTAACAAAACCCTGGTGGATTTCGCGGCCCGATATCCGGATGCCAAAGTACCCTTACAGGCTTGGCGCAAACTGGTCGAGGCCACCAGCTTCGGCAGCTATGCCCACTTGAAGGCAACCTTTGATGCTACCGATCGTGTGGGAAATTTCTACGTCTTCGACTTTGGTGGCAACAAATACCATCTCATCACCGCGATTCACTTCGACCGCCAGATGCTCTACGTGCGCGAAGTCCTGACTCACAAGGAGTACGACAAATGGAAGCCCTCTTGAACGTGGCTGCACTGACCGCTCACTTCCGCGCTTTGTCCGAAGTCRTACCCCTGCACCCCATCCGGACTGAACGTGATTATCACGAGGCCGTCAACGTCATGAACGCACTGCTCGATGCGGGCGCGGCAGACGAATCGCATCCTCTGGCGGATCTGGTCGCGACGCTCGGTGAGTTGATTGCAGACTACGACCAGGCACACTACGCATTTCCTGCCGTAAGCGGCGTGGATGCCTTGCGATTTCTGATGGAGCAGCACCACCTTACGCAGGCACAAGTCCCCGAAATCGGTAGCCAGGGCGTGGTTTCGGAAATCCTGAAAGGGCGCCGCGAACTCAACGTGCGCCAGATTCGGGCCCTCGCTGCCCGTTTTGGCGTCGCTGCATCCGTCTTCCTCCCGGCCGATGCACCTGTCGTAGCCTGAGGCCGCGATACGCCAAGCCCATCCGCCGCCACTTGCAGCCAGCGCGCCTGTCCCCGCAGCACGTTGCGCTGCCAGCGGCCCAGCCGCAGCACGCTACGCTGCCAGTGGCCGGTGTCGCTTGCCAATTCGGCAGCTTCTGCCGCGGCCTCCTCCCTACAATGAATTCCTCGATTCGCGGCATCCTTGACGCTGTCGCCGGATACAGAAGAACGAAGCCCACGGAGACCGCAATGAGTGCCCTGCAAAAGCCCGCCGCCATCGAGATTGCCTCAGGCCAAAGCCACGACCCCGACCACGAAGAGACCCGCGAATGGCTCGACGCCCTGGCCGGCGTCTTCCGCGCCAGCGGTGCCCCGCGCGCGCGCTTCCTGCTGGAACGCCTTGCCGAGCATGCGAGCCATCTCGGCCTGGGGCCAAGGGCGAATCCGTACTCGGCCTACCAGAACACGATTGGCGTGGGCGAACAGCAACGCTATCCCGGCGACCTGGCGCTCGAGCAAAAACTGACGTCGATCATCCGCTGGAATGCGCTGGCCATGGTGGTCCGCGCCAACAAGGCCTATGGGGAGCTTGGCGGCCACCTGGCCAGCTATGCTTCCGCCGCCGAGATCTTCGAGGTGGGCTTCAATCACTTCTTCCGCGCGGACGAGGGCGAGCGCAAGGGCGACCTGGTCTACTTCCAGCCGCATTCCGCGCCGGGTGTCTATGCGCGCGCCTTCCTCGAAGGACGGCTGTCCGAAGCCCAGCTCGCCAGCTACCGGCAGGAAACAGGCGGCGGTGGACTCTCCTCCTATCCGCACCCCTGGCTGATGCCGGATTTCTGGCAGTTCCCGACCGGCTCGATGGGCATTGGCCCGATCAGCGCCATCTACCAGGCGCGCTTCCTGCGCTACCTCGGCCATCGCGGCATTGCCGACACCGCGGCGCGCCGCGTCTGGGGCGTGTTCGGCGACGGCGAAATGGATGAGCCGGAATCGCTCGCCGCGCTCTCGCTCGCCGCGCGCGAGAAGCTGGACAACCTGACCTTCGTGATCAACTGCAACCTGCAGCGCCTGGATGGCCCGGTGCGCGGCAACGGGCAGGTGATCAATGAGCTGGAAGCGCTGTTCAGCGGCGCCGGCTGGAACGTGGTCAAGGTGGTCTGGGGTTCCGAGTGGGATGCCCTGTTCGCCCGGGATACCAGCCACGCGCTGCTGCGGCGCTTCGCCGCGATGGTGGATGGCGAATACCAGAACCTTGGCGCCAAGGATGGCGATTACAACCTCGCGCACTTCTTCAACCGCGACCCCGAACTGAAAGCGCTGGCCGCCAGCATGAGCAGCGCGGATATCGATGCGCTGCGCCGGGGCGGGCACGATTTCCGCAAGCTGTATGCCGCATTCCGCGCCGCGCAGGAACACAAGGACCGGCCGACGGTGATCCTCGCCAAGACCAAGAAGGGCTACGGCATGGGCGAGGCGGGCGAATCCCGCATGACGGCGCACCAGCAGAAGAAGCTGGACATCGACGCGCTGCTGGCCTTCCGCGACCGCTTTGCGCTGCCGCTGGACGACGATGCCGTGGCGGCGCTGCGTTTCTGCAAGCCGGCCGAGGACAGTCCCGAGATGGCCTACCTCCGCGCGCGCCGCCAGGCGCTGGGCGGTTACCTGCCGGCGCGTGCGCGAACCGCGCCCGCGCTGCGCATGCCGGAACTGATGCAGTACGGCCGCTTCGCCATGGAGCCGGACGACCGCGCGGTCTCCACCACCACCGGCGTGGTCCGGCTGTTCACCAACCTGATCAAGGACAAGACCGTCGGCCCGCGGGTGGTGCCTATCGTGGCGGACGAGGCGCGCACCTTTGGCATGGCCAACCTGTTCCGGCAGATCGGCATCTACTCGCCCATGGGCCAGCTCTACGAGCCGGAGGATGCCGGTTCGATGCTGTACTACAAGGAAAGCCAGCAAGGGCAGTTGCTGGAAGAGGGCATTACCGAAGCCGGGGCGCTGGCCTCGTGGACGGCCGCGGCCACGTCATACAGCGTGAGCGGCGTGGCCATGCTGCCGTTCTACATCTATTACTCGATGTTTGGCTTCCAGCGCGTCGGCGACCTGATCTGGGCGGCGGCGGACCAGCGCGCGCGGGGCTTCCTGATCGGCGCCACGGCCGGGCGTACCACCCTTGCCGGCGAAGGCCTGCAGCACCAGGACGGCACCAGCCAGCTGATTGCGGCCACGGTGCCGAACTGCCGCGCCTACGATCCGGCCTTCGCCAGCGAGGCTGCGGTCATCATCCATCACGGCGCGCGCAGCATGCTGGAAGAACAGCGCGACGAGTTCTACTACCTGACCGTCAACAACGAGAACTACGTGCAGGCGCCGTTACGCGAGGACGCGCATGACGACGTGATCAAGGGCATGTACCTTTACGGCACGCGCGGACCCGAAGGCGCCGCCACCAGCGTGAGGCTGCTCGGCTCGGGCGCCATCCTGCGCGAAGTCATCGCCGCCGCGGACCTGCTGGCGAGCGACTGGGATATCAAGTCAGAGATCTGGAGCGTGACCAGCTTCTCCGAACTGGCCAGGGACGCCCGCGAATGCGAGCGCGCCAGCCTGTTCGCCAGCGGTGGCGAAACGGAAAGCCATTTGCAGCGCTGCCTGCCGGGCGCAACCCCGGTCATTGCCGCGACCGATTACGTGCGGGCCTATGCGCAGCTTATCGCGTCATACCTGCCCGCGCCGTTCACCGCCCTGGGCACGGATGGCTTCGGGCGCAGCGATACGCGCGCGGCGCTGCGGCGCTTCTTCGAGATCGACCGGTACCACGTGGCAATTGCCGCGCTGCGCGCGATCTCGCCGGAGCTGCACGCGCGGGGGCTGGAGCACTATGGCGTGCGCATGGAGTCCGATGGGCCCTGGGTGCGTTAAGCAAGCGCCTGCGCAATATCCGCCAGCAGGTCCGGTGCATCCTCGATGCCGGCACTGAGGCGGACCAGCCCGTCCGTGACGCCGTTCTGCAAGCGTATATCCTCCGCGACAGCGCTATGCGTGGTGGAGGCGGGATGGCAGGCGAGCGAGTCGGCATCGCCCACGGAGACCGCCTGCGTGACCAGTGTCAGCCGGTCCAGGAATCGCCGTGCCGCTGCCCGGCCGCCACGCAGTTCCAGCGACAGGATGCCGCCGAACAGCCGCATCTGGCCACGCGCGATCTCGTGGCCGGGGTGAGAGGGCAGGCCCGGATAGTAGACGCGCTCGACCGCGGCATGGCCATGCAGCATCTGTGCGATCTGCTGTGCGTTGTCGCAGGCTGCCTCGATCCGCAGCGGCAGCGTCTTCAGCCCCCGGATGAGCATGGCGGCCTCATGCGGGCTCAGGCAACCGCCCAGGTCTTTCATGCCGGTCGGGCGGATGCGCTGGATCAGCTCGCCGCGGGCGACAGCGACGCCGCCCGTGGCATCGCCGTGGCCGCCGATGTACTTGGTGGCCGAATGCACGGCTACGTCGATGCCGAGCGCCAGCGGCCGGGTCAGGCAAGGCGTGGCGAAGGTGTTGTCGGCCACGCTGAGGATGCCCGCCGCCCGCGCGATACGGGCCGTTTCCTCCAGGTCGATGATGCCCATGACGGGATTGGCCGGCGTTTCCACGTAGATCAGCCGGGTACGCTCGCTCAGGCGGGCTTGCACGCTCGCCAGGTCGGGCACGGCAAAGGTCTGGATGCCAAGGCGGGGCAGCAGGTTGCGCATGATCCCGTCGGTGCCGCCGTAGAGCGTGCCGACGTAGATGGCCTCGTCGCCCGCCGAGAGCAGCCCGAGCAGCGTCGATGTGATGGCAGCCGTGCCGCTGGCAAACGCCACCGCGCCTTCGCCGCCTTCCAGCGCAGCCATCTTGGCCTCGAAGGTCTGCACGGTCGGGTTGGCGAAACGGCTGTAGAGAAAGCCCGGCTGCTCCCCGGAGAAGCGCCGCGCGCCCGCGTCGAAATCGTCGTAGGCAAACGACGAGGTGGCAGCGATGGGCGGCGCGATGGCGCCGGTCGACACATCCGGATGTTGTCCGGCGTGCACGGCGAGGGTGCGCAGGCCGAGGGCGGGGGAGGACGATGAAGCGGGCTTTTGAGAACGCATGACTGTGCCTTGACAAGGTGGGTTTGCTAGCCATCCGGGTCTTTCCCGAAGGCATGAGAATTATGTTTCTTGTTGAAAACCTGGGCCGGTTGCCCTGGCGCGTGTGCCGATGGTGCCTGCCCTCCTTGTGCATCGGCGTGCGCAACATGCATCACGCGTTCGCCCGCGACGGTAGCCGCGCAATATCGCGGATGCACTCGGCGATGATACGGCGCAAGGGGGTCGACGGCAGATCGATGAAGGAAGCGAAGTATGTCTGCGTCGGGAACGGCCGGGAGAGCCCGAGAAATCTTAGCGTTCCTGTATCGAGCTCGTTGCGGATGAGGTCAACGGGCAGCACCGCGTATCCAACGCCAGCACAGGCGAGGCGCAACATCACGGACAAGGAGCTGAGAACGTTCAGCTTGAAGCCGGCCAGATGCGGCGTGTCAAAGTAGGTGGCAACCGAGGCGAAGAGGTCCGAATCGACTGGATACGAGAGCAACATCTGCTGTTTTAGCGCCTCGACCGACGGCGATACGTTGCCGGGAATCAGGCGGGGGCTCGCGACCCAGGCGTAGTCAAGCTCCAGCAGCTTCAGGTTGTCCACGTTCGGTTCGTTGACACTGCCGAGGAGAAGGCCAATATCGAGCGCGCCGCTTAGTAGCTTGTGCCGAATGTCGGTGCTGGTGAGAGAAGGCAGATGGATATTGACGTCAGGCCATCTGGCATAAAGCACGTCAACCAGCGGCTCGAGTATTGCCCCGGCGACCGTGCCGCTCATGCCGATGGTGATCTGGCTGGGCATTGCATCCTTTGCGGCAAACCGCTGGGTGAACGCGTCCGCAAGGGCAAGCAGCTCCTCCGCCGGCGCCAGCATCTCGGCGCCCTCCGGGGTGAGGCACAGTTGCTTTCCCTTTTCCCGGACAAAAACCTTTACGCCCAGCTCTGCTTCGAACGCGGCGATGCGCGCGGAGATGGTGGCATCGGTGGCGTGAAGCCGCTGCGCAACCAGGGTCATCCTGCGCAGCCGGGCCGCCCAGACGAATGTTTCAAGAAATCGAAGGTTCATGGGCTGGCATCCTGCGCATGGCTTACGGCTCGGGCTCCCCCGCCTGTCCGCCTCAGGTCTGGAAGTTGACCGATGTCTTCGGCCGTTCGTCAACCGTCATCGAAAAGACATCCGGGCGAGAATAATGGCCGACTACGTCAAAGTCGTAGCGTGCGCGCACCAACTCGTCGGTATCGATCTCGGCGGCTACTAGGCCTTCCGCATTCAGCAAAGGCCCGGCGATGATGTCGCCCATCGGTCCAATGACCACGCTGCCGCCGCGGATCAGCGGGCGATCCGCTTCCCAATGCGGTACGTCGATGCCGAGTTGCCGCGGCGAGGCCTGGACCTGGCAGGCGCTGATGACAAAGCAGCGGCCCTCATGGGCAATGTGGCGCATCGACGCCTGCCAGATATCGCGCTCGTCCACGGTCGGTGCGCACCAGATCTCCACGCCCTTGGCATACATCGCCGTGCGTAGCAGGGGCATGTGGTTCTCCCAGCAGATCGCAGCGCCCACGCGCCCGGCGGATGTCTGCAGGGCAGGCAACGT
The DNA here is from genome assembly GCF_056399885.1 of Cupriavidus sp. 01L45. Classification (NCBI taxonomy): domain Bacteria; kingdom Pseudomonadati; phylum Pseudomonadota; class Betaproteobacteria; order Burkholderiales; family Burkholderiaceae; genus Cupriavidus; species Cupriavidus sp. 01L45. Next base: position 16,565 of record NZ_JBFTSG010000052.1, read on the forward strand.
CGAGCCGTCTCCCTGGCCCCAGATGAGGCGCTCCGTGCCCGTCGGCATCAACTTGCGGTGCTTCGCGGCGAGACCAGCGGCGGGATCGAAGAACAGCGCCGTACAGTACAGCGTATTGCCGTCTCGTTCAATGACCCCCACCACGAGGCTCGCGCCCGTGCGCGTGGACAGCGCCGCCAGCGCTTGCGTTTCGGGGCCGGGTACGTCGATGGCGTTCTCGAAGTAGTTGGCGAATGCGTCGCGGCCCTCGGGCAGGCGATAACCCAGCCGCGTACCGAAGATCTCGCCTTTGGGATATCCGCCCAGGAGTGCCTCCGGCATGACGACGACGCTTGCGCAGGATGAGAGGATCTTGTCCTCGAACGCCAGGATCCTGGCCAGGGTTTCGGCCTTTCCCGAGGGGGAGGAACCAATCTGGAGGGCGGCGACGATGGAAGCGGGCATGAGGTGTGGCTCCGGGAAGAGGGTTGCGCTATGTTCACGCCCACGCCATCATGAATCAAGGTGGATTGGGATGTATCTGATATGAATGCCATAGATATTGAGGCGATGGACCTCAACCTGCTGAAGGTCTTCGAGGCGCTCTACGAGGAGGGCGGCGCCAGCCGAGCCGCGATCCGCTTGGGCCTGACGCAGTCCGCGGTGAGCGCGGCGATCGGCCGCCTGCGCCGCGTCTATGGCGACCCGCTGTTCGAGAGAGCCGGGCGTGGCATGCGCCCCACGGCGCGCGCGCAGGAACTGAAGCCCGTGGTCAGTGAAGCGCTGAACCACTGCCGCAAGAGCCTTTCGATGGTGGCGCCGGGCGGCAACGTCTTTCACGAAAGGACGATCTCCATCGGGCTTTCGGATGACTACGAGATCGCCATGGGGCGCCGTCTCGTCGACCGCCTGGCGGAAATGGCGCCCGGCATCCGCTTGCTGTTTCGGCAGACACACAGTCAGAAGGCCGTGGAAATGCTGGTGGATCGCTCCGTGGACCTCATCGTGGCAGCGGGGGGACTGGCATCGCGGGCCGTGGCGAAGCATGTACTCGGGATGGGGGGCTATGCCTGCCTGGTGCCTGCCATTGGCGCGCCAGCGCGTGGCTTGACGCTTGAGGAATACGTGCGTAGGAAGCATATCCTGATCTCCTCCGGCGGCTTTGTGGGCATTGTCGACGAGGCCCTTGCCGCGCTTGGCCTGAAGCGGCGGGTGGAGGTTTCGACCACCCACTTCGCAGCCGTGCCGTTCCTGCTCCGCGGGAACGACACCATCGCGACGCTGCCTGCGCATGCCGCGCACGCCCTGGCTGGCCTGGGCGGCTTCCAGGTACTGCCGTGCCCGGTCGCCTTGCCCCGCGATCCCATTGAACTGGCGTGGCGGATGGACGTCCTTCGCGATCCGGCGGTGGCCGCTGTCAAGCAGGCCGTCGTCGATACCTTCGCCAACATGGCGTGGATCTCTTAGGAATCGGCTGACAGGAGGGAGGAAGTCAAAATTTCCTTGTCTGAGCGTAATTTTTATTTGTTTTACCAGCGCCGCGGCTTACGGCACGATCTCGCTCGTCAAGTGTGTTGCTTCATCACACTCATGCCACCGAGATGCCGCATGCCCAAATTGTTCTGCCTCGCCGCCGCCAGTCTCGCTTCACTGTGCTGCGCGGTACCAACCCTTGCTGTGTCGGCCGACTGGCCGGCCAAGCCCGTGACGCTGGTTGTGCCATTTCCCGCGGGAGGAGGGAACGACTTGGTCGCGCGCCTGATCTCCGCCGCGATGAGCACGGCGCTCGGGCAGTCCCTTGTTATCGACAACCGGCCCGGCGCCGGTGGCACGATCGGCGCGGGATTCGTCGCCAAGGCGCCGCCGGATGGCTACACCTTGCTGCTTTGCTCTACCGGGAACCTGGCGGTCGCCACGGCGCTATACCCAAAGCTGTCCTATGGGATCAAGGACCTGGTCCCGGTGAGCCACATCGTCAATACGCCGACCATCTGGGTGGCAGCCCCCCAAATTCCCGCCAACACCCTCAAGGAATTCATCAACCTGGCCAAGCGCGAGCCCGGCAAGTACAACTTCGCATCTGGCGGCAACGGGACGACGCCGCATCTTGCCGGAGTGGCCATGAAAATGCGGAACCACCTGGACATGCAGCATGTGCCTTACAAAGGCTCGACGCCCGCATATACGGACCTTACCGCCGGTCGCGTCAGCTTGATGATGGATAGCGTCATCTCCGCGTTGCCTTTCGTTGAATCCGGCCGCGTGAAGGGCCTGGCGACAGGGACGGCCAAGCGCCTGCCGCAGCTTCCCGCGGTGCCCACGCTGGCCGAGCAGGGCCTGAGCGAGCTGAGTTTTACGGGGTGGGTAGGAATATGCGCCCCCAGTGGAACGCCGGTCCAGGTGGTGTCCAGGATCGGCCAGAGCGTGAAGGAGGTACTCGCGCGGCCAGAGGTGCGCGATGCCTTTGCCAGGCAGATTGCGGAGCCGGTTGGCGATGGCCCCGCGAAATTTGCAGAGACGATCCAGCGCGATGCCCTGACCTGGCGCAAGATCGTTACCACCTCACACGCGGAAATGGACTGAAGCGGAGAGCCGGAAAATGAAAATCGCCGCCATTCAAATGGTGTCTTCTCCGAGCCTGCCGGACAACCTTGCCGTCGCGGAAAACCTGATCGATGAAGCCGTGCACGGCGGTGCCACGTTTGTCCTTCTGCCCGAGTACTTCTGCCAGATCGGTCTTCACGAGACTGACAAGTTCGCGATTGCCGAGGCGTTCGGCGAGGGGCCGATCCAGGCTTGCCTGGCCGCCAAGGCGAGGCAGCACGGCGTATGGATCGCGGGCGGCTCGCTCCCGCTGGCTACCACGCAAGCGCCAAAGGTCACCAACACGATATTGTTGTTCGGGCCCACGGGAGAGGTGAAGGCGCGCTACGACAAGTTGCATCTGTTCAGTTACCTGGATGGCACCCGCGACATTGACGAGAGCCGGACGATGGTCGCGGGCACCGAAATGGTCACGGCGCGGACGGAGTTCGGCTGCGTGGGGCTATCCATTTGCTATGACCTGCGCTTTCCGGAGCTCTACCGGGCCATGCGGCAAGTGGACCTCATCCTCGTGCCGTCGGCATTCACGCAAACCACTGGCCGTGCGCACTGGGAGATCCTGCTCCGTGCGAGAGCGATCGAGAACCAGTGCTATGTGCTGGCCGCGGCGCAAGGCGGGACGCACGCCAATCAGCGGCAGACGTTTGGCCACAGCATGTTGATCGACCCATGGGGAGACGTGGTTGCCAGCCTGCCCCAGGGCGAAGGCGTTGTCATCGGCGAGATGAGCCAAGACCGTTTGCGCAGCRTCCGCGAAGCCATTCCGGCGTTCAAGCACCGACGGATTCTGGGGCCGACGGCCATCGGCTTGTAGTACAGCAGGCCACGTCGGCGCACCTCAAGCCTCAAGCCTCAAGCACTTCAATCAAGCGTTCCAATTCTTCCCTCCCTCGTTCCAGGCGGGGGTGTGGCCCTCGTATTGCTTAACGGTTTGAAAGCTATGAAGACAAATGCCGCAACATTGGCTGCTGTGACGGGGCTGAGCATCTCGGTCTGCACCTCGGACGCAAAGGCCGAATCGGCGGTCTTTGGTGTCGTGGATATGGCACTCGATATCTCGAAGCAAGGACTGGGAACGCTGACACGCCTGCAGAGCGGCAGCGACTGGGGTTCGCGTTTCGGCATCAAGGGGGTCGAGCGCATCTCGCCGGGCCTGAGCGCCGTTTACTGGCTGGAGAGCGGCTTCGGGGCAGACGACGGGATGTCCCAGCAAGGCGGGAGGCTGTTCGGGCGCCAGGTATACATGGGTCTTTCCAGCGAGCAGCTGGGCCGGCTGACGTTCGGTCGCCAGTACTCTCCCGAGAACCGGATGTTCTGGAACATCGATGCGTTCAACGCAGGGCTGGCCGGCGGCCTTCCGGCCATTATTCCCGCCGGCGTGGCGCGTGCCACGCTCGGGCGGGTCGACAACTCCATCCTATGGACGTCCCCGGATCGCTGGCCGGGTGTCACTTACGTGATGTACGCACCAGGAGAGGTCGCGGGGAACCAGCGGGCCGGGCGGATGTGGGGCGTGTCCACGCGGCAGAAGAACGACCTCGCCGACTTCAACATCGGCTTCGTGACACAGCGCAACGCGACCGACACGGGAAAGCTGCAGGCCTTCAGCATGGGGGGAAACTACACGGTGGGGCCGGCGAAGCTGTTTACCGGCTGGCACCGCGACTGGAATAGCCAGGCAAATACGCCGTCAACAAAGGGGCCGGAGCAGGTCTACGACATGTTTCCCTTCGGCGTGAAGTACGGCGTCGGTGCGCAGGCCACGCTTATCGCCCAGTTCGTGCTGGTCAAGGACCGTACGCAAGGCGTGGCCAACAGAAACACCAATCTCATTGCCATCGGCGGCCACTACGCATTGTCAAAGCGCACGGTCTTGTTCGCCGCGTCAGGGCGCATTCTCAATAAAAATGGGTCACAGTACTCCCTTGGCGGTGGCTTGTACGCCGGGGGCACTGTCGGACCGGGTAACCCAACGGCTCGCACTGTCCAGATCGGCATGCGGCACAATTTCTGAGAGATTCCATGATTTCAAACTGGATCGCGCAGCATATAGGATGCATCCGCGTATTTAGATTCGAGGTGTTGCCTGGCCAGGAACTGGCCTACCGGCAATACTTGAGGAATGTGGTGGAGCCCATCGACGAGGTTGCTTTTGCCGATGGTGCCTTCCTTGAGGTGCTTTGCCTGACCCAAGCCAATCCGTGCGGCAAAAGCGGGACGCAGTGCCGTGTGTTCGCATTCCGCGACGTGGCGCAACGCAATGCCTTTCCCGGGCTGATTGCCGAAGCCGCCAGGCAGTTCGATCGGACCGGGGAAGCCCGCAATCTACGCAAGGCCTACGCCGATACGCTTCGGACCGTGGTCGGGGTCGACGACTATGAATTGAGCGCGTAGGAAGGGACGCCATTCCGCGACATGGGGAGCGCCGACGCCCACTGTCGCCGGCGATCTCCCTCCGTGCCCCTTGCCCGCCTCAGCGCGCAACGCCAGGACGATAGCGAAGTCTCTGCGGAAGATTCATTTGGTGTGTCGATGCGATTTGCGCGTTGCATGGAAAGCTGCGCTTGCCATGCGCCGCGGCCTAGATCAATCCCCGCTCGCATCCTCTGAACGTTCGTGCAAGACGTGCCCGAACTCATCCAGTTCCTTCTGGATCCTCGCCATGCTAGCGTCAATGGTCTGCTGCGTAACTTCGCCATCGACGAACTCAACCGAGACGCGGGTAATACGGGAGTCCTTGTCGACGATGCCTTGCAGCACCTTGTCAAATAGCTTCTCCCCCGCACGCAAGCCGAGCGGGCGGGGAACAAGCACCTTGATCAGCAGGATTTCCTCCTCACTCTCCGTTTTCTCCGTTTGCGCCGCATTGGCAAAGGCCGTCCGCAGATACGATTTGAGTTTCAAGACACTCAGGTTGCCGGGAACACCGATATGCGACACCCGAACCTTTTTCTCCGCCATGCTATCTCTCCACCGAAATTGAACGCGAGGACTATACCGCAGGCGGCATCGGTCCAACAAAGCGCAGCACTGTCGCAATGGATTACGCCAACGAGGATGCAGGTGCGGGTAAAGGGCTGAGCGTGACCGTGCTCATTCCTACGGCTGCTGCGCGCTAGGAAGCAACTGGTCAGGCAGCATGCCTGAGCGTGCGCAGGCGTCGCCGGTTGGCGTCCAGCGCCGCGTCATACTCCATGATGCGGGCCGTCTCGTGGCTCACTTCGGAGCCGAGGTACCGCTCAAGGAGGTAGAGCGTCAGGTCAATGCCGAGCGTCACGCCGCCGCCGGTAATGACATCGCCTTCATCGACCACCAGCGCCTGGACGGCTTGCGTGTCCGGATATAGTCTGGCCAGGGTGGTGCCCGGGCATTCCTCTGGTCCTGTGACAGGAAACTTTGTCGTGGCGGTCTTGCCTTCGAGCAGGCCGGAGGCCCCGAGGATCATGGCGCCCGTACATACGCTCGCCACGCGCTCGCCGCTGGCGTGACGCCGGCGGATAAACGAAAGCATGCCATTGTTATGCACCTGCTCGCGCCAGCCCGGGCCTCCGGTCACGATCACGACATCCGCCGGCGGCGCATCGGCGAACGCGTAGTCGGTTTCGACGCGCAGCCCGTTCTGCAACCGGACCATGCCGCCGTGCTCTGAAACGGTGAAGTACGAGAGCTTCTCCGTCACGCGTTTCGCCATCGATAGCGTCCCGATGACAGCGAGTTCGATGGGCTCAATGTGTTCATACAAAACGACCGCGATGCGCATGGTGTTGTCTCCGAGTGGGTTGTTTCCCAATCTTATGACATTGTTTCCTTTTGGGCAACTTACTCATTTCGCTAGCCTGCCGTTTTGCTACGTCTCACTTGAGGTCTGGCTCGGCAGGCTCCATTACAACCACCACTGCCTGTGCATCGCCCTCCAGGGCGCGGCCCCGATGCGGCGTGCTGGACTCGAAGTAAAGGCTGTCGCCAGCTTCCAGGATGCAGCGTTGAAGCTTGCCTTTGACTTTGAACTCGAATTCGACTTTCCCCGACAGGAGAAAGACGAATTCCTCTCCCGCATGCTCGAAGAAGAAGTCGAGATTGATCTCGGAGGGGAAGGTAAACATGAAGGGGTCCATGTGCTTGCGCTGCTTCTTGTGCGCCAGGCTCACATAGTCGTACCCGTAGGCGCTGCCGCCGCGAAACACGGGTTTGCGCTCCCAATGATGTACCACGGAGACGGGGGTGTCGGCACTTTCGGGCGAGACCGCGTCCGCGGCATCCGTGTCGACAAAGAAATAGCTCAGTTCCATGCCCATGGCGCGTGCGATGCGAGCCAGCGAGCCAATCGGCGGCGCCTTTTTCCCGTTCTCGATCTTGGATAGATAGCCCTTTGTGAATCCGGATAGCTCCGCAAGGGCTTCAAGCGTAAGGCCATGCTCGATGCGTGCCGTGCGCAGGCGCAGGCAGACGGCTTCTTCATCATCTGTCGGCGCCGTGCTCACATCCTGAGCGGCTTGCTTCTGCCGTGATGCGAGAAGTGTTTTATCGAGGGTTTTTGCCGTCATGGCTTGCAAGTTCCGTTCGCCCGTCTGGTAGGGGAATGGGAAACTTGGGCAAGTTTCCCGGTTGGAATTGTAAGCCTTGTTGCGTGGCGTTTGTTGCCCAGGGGGGTTGGGCGCCGCTTGCGCTGCCCTTGCGCCAGGAAGGCGACGCCACCGCAAGCAGCCATCCGTCAGGATTCGTAGAGGTTGTCCCGATAGGTTTCAGTGCTGGCCGCGGTAGCGATCAGGGTAACGAGGCCAAGCACGGCAATCATGATGGCCACGCCGACGAAATGTCCTTGCCTGGCCAGCAGGGCGGTCGCCAGCATGGGCGCAAGGCCGCCCCCGATGCCCGCCGCCACCTGGCACCCCAGCGATGCCCCGCTGTAGCGTACCTTGGTGCCGAACAGCTCGGGAAGCAGGGCGGCTTGTGGACCGTACATGGAGCCGTGGCCCAGATTCATGCAAATTGCCACGGCCAGCGCAATGATCGCGGGATTGCCGGTCTGGATGCACATGAATAGCGGATAGGCCGCCGCGATGGTGAAAAGGGATCCCAGGAAATACAGCGGGCGCCGGCCCCAGCGGTCTGACAGATGGCCGAACAACGGGATCGTCAGCAGTTCCAGCGCGGCACCAAGCAGCACGCCGTCCAAAATGACCGTCTTGGGAATTTTCAGTACGGTGGTCCCGTACACGACGACGAACACGGTGAGGATATAGACCCAGGCAACTTCGCAGACTTTCAATCCAATACTGATGACGAGGTTGCGGCGGTGCTTGGTCAGCACCTCGAGCAGGGGGATCTTCGGCGGCTCCTTGTCCTGCGACGCCGCGGCAAAGACCGGCGATTCCGAGACCTTCAAGCGGATATAAAAGCCCAGGAAGACAAGAATGGCGCTCAGCAGGAACGGGACGCGCCAGCCCCACGCCAGGAAGTCGGCGTCCGCCATCCTGCTCAGGTAGGCAAAGATGCCGGTAGAGGCAAGCATGCCCAGCGGGAATCCCATCTGCACCAGGCTCCCATAAAAGCCGCGCTTGTCTCGCGGCGCATGCTCGATCACCATCAGCGCCGCGCCGCCCCACTCCCCGCCGATGCCGATGCCCTGGATCACGCGCAGCAAGATCAGCAGCACCGGCGCCCAGATGCCAATCTGGCCATAGGTGGGGAGCAAACCGATGGCGAACGTGCCGCCGCCCATGAGGAACATCGTCGTCATCAGCATGGTCTTGCGGCCGACCTTGTCGCCGAAGTGCCCGAATACGACACCACCCAGGGGGCGCGCGATAAAGCCAACGGCAAAGGATCCCAGCGCGGCCATGGTCCCCATCAACGGGTCTAGCGATGGAAAGAACAGCTTGTTGAACACCAGCGCGGCGGCTGTGCCATAGAGCAAAAAGTCGTACCACTCGACCATGGTGCCGATGACGCTGGCCGTCACCACCTTGCTCATGCTGTCCCTGCCGCTGGATCGGTGCGCTGTGTCGACCAAACCTGCGGCGCCCTCCGTGTTTGTGTATGCATCCATCGGTGTCTCCTGTCTCCTGTTTGCTGCTTGTCATTGGCTTCGGGGGCGCAATCTCGCGAGAACTGCGCGTTCATAGTAGTCAATTGGGAAACATTTTCAAGCAATGTAGGGTAAACAAGGAAACTAAAGTTACTAATAAAGCATAAATATCAAAACACATTGAAGGTGGGTTGACCAAAAGGAAACTATTGAGTAAATTAGTTTCCGTGCGACGCATCGTGTTTGCGCGCTTGCACTTACCTAACTGTCCAGAGGAGACTGCCGTGATTGAGAACCAACACTTCAGCGAGCGTTTGAAGGGCAAACTGGAGCCGACCCCCGGCGGTTCGGTTTATGTCGATCCAGATACCCTCGAATGGGAGCCCTCCCAGTTCGAGAAGATCTCGATGAAAGTCCTGTATCGCAACGACGCCGCCGGCGAAATGACCGTGCTCCTCAAGTGGGAGCCAGGCGCGGTGCTGCCATTCCACAAGCATCCGGAGATCGAGCAAAGCTATGTGCTCGAGGGATCGTTCTACGATCACGACGGGATCTGCCGCGCCGGCCAGTTCGTCTGGCGCCAGCCTGGTTCATTGCACGAAACCCGTTCCGACGAGGGCTGCCTGCTGTTCGCGGTCTATCGCAAGCCGAACGTCTTCTTTGGTACGGCCGGCTTCCGCAAGACCTCCTGAAATTGCCGGCGTCCTATCCCCGGGGCGTGGTGCTCCGGGATTTGTCATTGGAGTCGCCATGGCTTGCGTCGTCACTGAAGCTTGCATCAACTGCCGCTATGGAGATTGCGCGGAAGTCTGTCCCGTGCATGCGTTCCATCAGGGGCCGAACTTTATGGTGATCGACCCGTCGGTCTGCCTGAATTGCACGATTTGCACCCTGGTATGCCCGGTCAATGCCATCAAGAATGACTATGACCTGACAGAGGAGGAACTCGGTTTCGTTGAACTCAATGACAAGCTGGCGCAGAAGTGGCCGGTGGTGAAAATTGGGGACGGGCCGCTGCCGGATGCCGACGATTGGGCGTTTCTGGAAAACAAGAGGGCGTTGCTGGTCTAGGGAGCAGGTGAGGGGCCATCGCCACGGAGAGCTGCCGTCCATGCGGTCAGCCGTGCAGAGGATCAGGAAGCGCCTGACAGCTTTGGGTGCTCGGCACACTAGCCAGTCGTCCCCGCTCTCTGGTGGCAGCACAACGATCGAGCGCGCGCAGATAACGCGCCTTGGCGTCGATGGCAACGCTGGTAAATGACTGTTGCAAAATCAAACAAAATGTCAGGTACCTCGGCGCTACAGTGGTCCTTCCCATGCCTGAAGGCGTTCTTTGGAGGTACACGAATGAAGCAACATCTGGCGAAATCCCTGTTGATGGCTGGCGCGATGATCGCGTCCTACCCGCTGTTCGCGCAGCAGGCCCAGCCCATTCAGCCGGCCCAGCCGATGCCGATGACTCAGCCGATGCAATCCACCCAACCTATGCAAACCGCCCAGTCGGTGTCATCCGCGCAGCCTGTGCAAGCCACGCCGGCGGCAGCGCCGTCGGCCCAGGCGACGCTGCCGGCCGCGCGCGATCCTTATGCGCAAGGTGCCGAACAGCCGGTTCAGCCGGGCGTTGCGCCCGCACCGGTCGACCCGACGCTGGCCCGCAGCCCCAACCCGGCAATGGACGCCGCCAGCATGAGCCTGGCTCCCGATGCGCTCGGGACGCGCCTGGGCCAGCGCAACCCCTTCCTCGACGGCGCCTGAGCGCCTGGCAGCCTTCCTGAGCCCCAACCCTTCGGAGTGCAACGTCCCGTGAACCGGGCAGTGCGCCGGCACGTCCGCGCCGGTGCTCTCCCTCAATGGCCCTTGCCCGCTTCCGCGCGCAGGGCCTTCACCTTGTCCGCGCTCACATCGCCGGGTTGTCCGCCGTAGCTCGCCCGCAGGTAGTTGGCCAGGTCGGCAAGCTCCGCGTCGCTCATGCGCGACGCAAAGCCGGGCATGTCCTGCAGGCTCTCCAGCCCGGGGAATTTCTGGGCTTCGATGCCGTCGAGCATGGATACGATCAGGTTGTGCGGGTCGGCGTTGCGCACGGTGGAGTTGCCCAGCATCGCCACCGCCACGTGCGGCTTGCCCTCGCCATCGCGGCCGTGGCAGCCGGCGCAGACGGCCAGGTAATGCTGGCGGCCGGGTTTGAGCAGGGCCGCGTCCGCGCTGACCGGCTTGAGCGGCTGGGGCTGCGGCGGCTGGTCGCCCAGCAGGTAGGTCGACATCGCGGCGAGGTCGGCCTTGTTCAGGTACTGGCTGCTGAGATGGACCACGGGGAACATCTCGCCGTAAGCCGAGCCTTGCGGCGCGATGCCGGTGGCGAAGAAGGTCTGCAGGTCGGCGCCCGTCCAGCCGCGCGCGGCCAGGCCGGCGGGCGTGATGTCCGGCGCGGCCACGCGGCCGAGCGCGGCGCCGGCCAGTGGCTTGGCCGCGTCCAGGCGGCCGAACGCGGCGCGCGGCGTGTGGCATTCGGCGCAGTGGCCCAGTGCATTGGACAGGTAGCGGCCGCGCTGCCAGGGCGGGGTCTGGCCGGTGGAGGCGTCGGGCAGCTGGTCCTTCAGGAACAGCAGGTTCCAGCCGGGCAGCGTCACGCGCATGTTGTACGGGAAGCTGAGATCGTGCGGCCTGTTGGCCACGGCAACCGGTTTCAGCTGCATCAGGTAGGCGTACATCGCATCGGTGTCGCCACGCGACAGGCCGCGATACGAGGTGTAAGGCATGGCCGGATAGAGATGCTTGTCCGGCGCGACCCCGTCGTGCAGCGCCTTGTAGAAATCGTCCGCGCTCCACTTGCCGATGCCGTGGTCCTTGTCCGGCGTGATGTTGGTGCCGTAAAAGGTGCCAAATGGCGAGGCTAGTTCCACCCCGCCGGCAAACGGCGCGCCCTGGGCGCTGGTATGGCAGGCGGCGCAATCCGCGGCGCGCGCCAGGTAGCGCCCGCGTGCGATCTGGTCGGCGGGAGAGAGCTTGGTGGCGGGCTGCTGGTCGGCGGCGGTGTCGATCGGGGCGGCGTGGTCGCCGCAGCCAGCCAGCAGGGCCGCGCCCAGCGCGGCCATTGTCGCCAGCGTGGTGCGCGCGTGCCGGAGGAAGTCGGGCTGGCTCGTCATCACTTGTCTTCCTTTACCAGGCCCGGGGTGTTGACCACCACGTCCTTGACGGCTTCGAAGTAACGCACGTAGCCGGTGCAGCGGCAGATATGGTCGTCGAGCGCCGCGGCGATGGTCTCGTCGACCTTGCCCCGCGCTACCGGCTGGCGCTTCAGCCGCTCCACCAGGATGGTCGCGCCGTTGACGAAGCCCGGCGTACAGTAGCCGCACTGGAAGCTGAAGTGCTCCAGGAACTTCTGCTGCACCGGCGACAGTTCCACTACCTCGCCCTTGTCGTTGCGCCTGGCGTGGCCTTCCACCGTGCGCACCTTCTTGCCCTGGAAGTAGTGCGCGCCGGTGATGCAGGCGCGCACTTCCTCGCTGCTGCCGTCGGCTTTGTCCAGGATCACCACGCAGGCGTGGCAGATGCCCTGGCCGCAGCCCAGGCGCGAGCCGGTGAGTTCCAGGTACTCGTGCAGGAAGTCGATCATCATCAGGCCTTCCGGCACGTCGATGGGGCCAACGTCCTTGCCGTTGATGTTGAGGGAAAGCGGTTGGGTGGCGATGCTCATGCCAGGACCTCCTGAATCTTTTCGGCGCTGACCGGCAGGGCGGTAAAGCGATGGCCGATGGCATGCGCGATGCCGTTGACGATGGCGCCCACCACCGGAATCATCACCACTTCGGCGATGCCCTTGGGCGGATCGGTGTCGGACACGGGCGGCAGGACTATCCCGGTTTGCGACCACACCGCCACGTCGCTGGCGCGCGGCAAGTGGTAGCGGTTGAAGTTCCAGGTGCCGTTGCCGGGCCCGTCCTCATAGAGCGGCAGGATCTCGTGCAGCGCGTGGCCGATGCCCATGGCGATGCCCCCCTGGAGTTGCCCGGACACCAGTTCCGGCGACAACTGCGAGCCGCATTCCATGATGGAGTGGTGGCTGAGGATATCCACCTTGCCGCTGGCCTCGGCCACCGACAGCTCCACCAGCGTGGCCACCGCGCTGTAATAGGTCACGGTCGCGTTGTTACGCTGGGTCGGGGCGATGTAAACCTTCTTGCGGTCCAGCACCTGGTAGCCACCGCTGGTGGTCATCCGCGCCTTGCGCGCGGCGTCCGCGCCATCGCCGTAGCGTACCGAGAGCCCGTCGATGGGCAGCCGGGCAGCCGTGCCGTCGACCTCAAAATCAGCCTCGCTCCATTGCCATCGATTGAACACGTGCACCGTGGCGCCCGTGACCAGGCCCAGCTCGTGCGCCTTCCTTGCCAGTTGTTCGTAGGGCAGCGCCTGCAGGCCGCCGGCGGTGAGCTTGCCCTTGACCCAGCGCGCATCCTCCACGCGCACCACCAGCGAGGCGGCCTGACCGCCGCCGACGCCCTGGCTCCAGATCGCCATGGCAGCGGGCCATAGGCCGTGCATAAAGACCACGCGCGCGGCTTCGCGGGTGCTGTGGGTGAAGTAGTAGGCTGAATTGGTCGCGCTGGAAGGCGAGGCGTAGGCCGGCGACCAGCGCGGATTGGCCGACAGCTTGTCCTGGTCGGCTTGGCTCATCAGGTAAGGATCGCCGGTGGCGGTGACGGGAAGGTCGGGCCAGTCGGTGATCGCCACGCGCACTTCGGTGGCTGGCTTGCCCAGCCAGCGCGTCACGGCCACCGCCTGCGAGGTCGACATGCCGGTGCCGATCTCGGCGCCGCAGTGATGCAGGGCGATGGTGCCGTCGGCGCGCATCTCCACCTTGGCGAACGAGGCTTCCGCGCCGGTGCCGAAGTCCTTCTGCACGCAGGCGAAGCCCACGCCGTAGCGCCGGCCGGGATGGCTCGCCTCGAAATCCGCCTTCTTCTTCGCGCGGCCGGTCCAGAGCGGATGGGCCCTGGCCGCCTCCAGCACTTCATCCACGCGGATGGCGCCGGCGGGGATCGCGCCCTGCGTATTCTTCATGCCCGAACGCAGCGCGTTCCTCAGGCGGAACTCGATGGGGTCGAGCTTGAGCTGCTCGGCGAACTCGTCGACCATCATCTCGGTGGCCGCCATGCTTTGCAGCGTGCCGTAGCCGCGTGCCGAGCCGGCATCGATGGCGCGCGAGGCGATGGCCACGGCGGTCAGGTCGTTCTTCGGGAAGTAATAGATCGACTGCGCCGCGGTGGCGCCCACCATTGCCACCGAGGGCGAGAAGTTGGCGCGGCCGCCGCCATTGGCCTCGAAGTCGCCCTGGAAGGACTGGAACAGGCCGGTGTTCTTGTCCACCGCGATGCGGTAGCGCATCCTGAAGGCGTGCCGCTTGATCGCGGTCTGGAACTGCTCGTAGCGGTCGTTGGCCAGGCGCACCGGCTTGCCGTCGGCGTAGAGCGCCGTCACCAGGCCATAGAAGGGGAAGTTGTAGTGATCCTTGGAGCCATAGCCCACGGTGTAGCAGGGATGGACGAACACCTGCTTCACCGGGAACACGCCCTTGGCCCTGGCCATCATCTCCGCCGCGCTTTCGCCGACTTCGATGGGGGACTGGGTCGGCACGACCATGTGCAGCGCCTGCGTGCCGGCGTCATACCAGCAGTTGGCGTTGTCTGGTTCCAGCGCGGCGGTATCGACGGACTGCGTGTTGTACTCGCGCTCCAGCACCAGCCAGTCAGCCGGCGGCTGGTCCAGTTGCTGGCGGATCTGGCCGGCGTGGAACATGCCCTGCTCGCCGAGCTGGCCGTGGTCCTTGCCGTCGGGCCAGACCGGTTCGTGCTTGCGCATCATGCTGGGGAACAGCGGCGCATTCTTCAGGCTGGAAAACACATCATCGTCGAACGGCGTCTCGCCGCCCACCCGCACGAAGCGGAAGGTGCCCCAGGGATCGCGCTCCAGCGGGCCGGTCGAGGCGCCGTAGCGGATGATCTCGTCGTGGAACTTGAGCTTGTCCTTGGCAAAGCGGAAACGGGCGAAATCGTGATAGATCAGGATCGCCACGGCATGACCGAGATAGGCCGGCGTCTTGCCTTCCGGCAGCAGCATGTCCTCGCCATAGAAGGCGGGAAAGGCCACGCCGTCGCGCGTCAGGTCCGCGGCGGTGACTACGCGGTCGGGCTTGAGATCGTCGCCCAGCAACGCCAGGTCGAAGCCCGCATAGCTGCGATCCGCCTTGGTGGCGCGCAGGATGAAGGCATGCGATTGCGCCTTGGGCCAGTGCGGCATGTCACGCGAACGGATATCGCGGGCGAAGACCTTGTCGCCAGTGACCTTGGCCATGCCGTCGATGCGGAAATTCGGGGCGCCGGTCTTGGGGTCCCACTGGACCGGGGTCAGGATTTTTTCTTCGAACAAGGCCGCGAAGGCCTTGCCGCCGATCGGTGCGATATACACCGATACCCCGGCCACGACGCTGGCCTTCAGGAACGTGCGGCGCGAAGGGCTGAAATTAGCCATGGATTTTCCTTGGGAATGCGCCGATGCCGCTGCGGCGGCGTCCGGACGAGATACACGGCCTGACACGTCCGGCCTGGGTAGCCGGGCGAACGAGACGGGAAGAACCGGAAGGCGAGGCGCAGCGGCAATCTAGGTCTCCGTACATGAGGGCGCGGGCACGAAGTACGGCACCGGCGCGGATTACGACGCAAGACTGGGCTGGTGATCTGTGGGGCAATGCAAGCATTTATTCTAGGCGTGGAAGTGCACGCCGGGGCGCGGATTCTGCGCCGTCGGGAGTGCGGCAGCAACGGGGCGGGCTGAATAATGCTTATCACGGCCGTGTCATCCCGTTGCGGGCGACATTGAAGTAGCGCGTTGTGCGGAGCACAAACCAGCGTCGCACGGGCGTGCCGCGCGATCGTCGTCCGGCATCGTCCGCGATGCCTGATCGTTGTAGCATCGCAGCCATGGACAACCTGCTCAGAAAACTCGACCTGACCTCGCTGCGGCTATTCGTCGCCGTCTGCCAGGAACAGAACATTGCCCGCGCCGCCGAGCGTGAATTCATTGCACCGTCGGCGGTCAGCCGCCGCATCGCCGAGATCGAGGCGATGATCGGCCTGCCGGTGATCCAGCGGCATCCGCGCGGCATCACGGTCACGCCAGTGGGCGAGACGGTGCTGCGCCATGCATTGGCCATCATCGGCAATATCGAGGCGCTCGGGGCGGAATTGTCGCGCTTTTCCTCGGGTGCGCGCGGGAATGTGCGGATGGTATGCAATCTCGGCGCCATTGTGCAGTTCCTGCCGGAGGACCTGGCGGCCTTTGGCCGGGTGTATCCCGATGTTGGCATCGAGCTGGAGGAGCAGCATAGCCCCGAGGTGCTGCGCATGGTGGGCGAGCGCAGTGCGGATTTTGGAATCTGCAACGCCATCCCGGGCGTCGAGCAGTTCGTCTCGCTGCCGTACCGGGAGGACCAGCTATGCGTACTGGTGCCGGGCGGCCATCCGCTGGCCTCGGCGCTGGCGGTGCGCTTCGCGGACTTGCTGGGCGAGACGTTTGTTGCGCTGCGGGATGAGAGCGCACTGAGCCGGCTGTTGTCGGATCAGGCTGCACGCCTGAACGCAGCGCTCAGGATCAAGATCCGGGTGGCCAGCCTGGATGCGCTGTGCCGCATGGTGCATGTCGGGCTGGGCATCGCCATCGTGCCGCGCCAGGTGGGCGAGCTTTACCTGAACACGCTCGATGTGGCGGCGCGGCCTCTGGCGGATGCCTGGGCCACGCGGCAACTGGTGGTGGTGTTCCAGTCGCACGAGCAGCTTTCGGCCAGTGCCGCGGCATTGGTGGGGTTTCTCTGCCGGCAATAGCGCCAATGGTGCCAATAGCGGTATTGGCAATAGCAACGATAGCAAGGCATGGCAGCCGTCTCGAACCGAGACGGCTGCCATGCCGACTCCGCACTTTGCCCGTCCGGCGCCAAAACATATAGTGGGGCCATCAGAACGAGAACCCCCATGATGGAAGACACCATTCGATTCAGCGGCCGCGTGCTGTACCTGTCGCAAGATCCCGCCTGCGTGCGCGCCCAGCTTGAGGGCAGGCCGATGACCCTGGCCGCAGCGGGCCCGCTGCGCGACAACATCTCCACCGATGAGATCACGCCTGTCACGATCATGCTCGCCTATGACGAGCGCCTGGGGCAATTCCCTTATGTGGGCTTTCAGGCCGGCGGCGAGCAGCCGATCGGCCGCGATGCGATCCGCAACGGCGGCTTCGCGGTCACTGTAGCGGGCAAGCGCTACGGCAAGGGGTCTTCGCGCGAGTCCAGTCCGCTGGCCGAGTTGTCGGCCGGCATCCGCCTGATCGTTGCCGAGAGCTTCGAGCGCATCTACCAGCAGAACTGCGACAACATCGGCATCCTCACCACCACGGACTTCACGGTGCTCGACCGGGTGCTGGCGGGCGAAGCGATCCCCATCGAGGCGTTCCTGACCGGGCGCGACGCGCTGACCCGGCAGGTGATCCGCGCCGGTGGCCTGCTGGCCTATAGCCGCGCGGCGAACTGGCCGGCGGCGGGCGAGGGTGCGCAGGCCACGGAGGCAACGGGCGATGCCGCACCGCGCACCCTGGTGGAAAAGATCATCGCCCGCCATCTGCTCCCTGGCACGCCGAGTGCTGAGCGCGGCCAGGGCGTGTTCGTGATGGCGGACTGGCGTTTCTCGCACGACTATTTCACCGGCATGTGCGCGCACCTGATGCATCGCGCCTTCGGCAAGCCGGCGGCGTTGCACCGGCCCGACCACATCATTGCCTTCCAGGACCACCTTGTGCTGGCGGCCCAGAGCTTTCCGCATGTGCGCGACGGCCTGCTGCCCGGTGTGGCCAACCTGATGCAGGGACATAGCAGTTTTGCGCACGACTACCCGGTGCGCTCGCATAACGCGCTTCCGGGCGAAACGCCGGGTTCGGAAGGCATCTGCCATGCGCTGATGGCCGAGCAATACGCGTTGCCGGGGCAGGTGGTGGTGGGTACCGATTCGCATACGCCGCATTCCGGCGCGCTCGGCTGCCTGGCGTTCGGCGCCGGCGCCACCGATGTCGCCAATAGCTGGGTCACCGGCTACGTGCGCTGCAAGGTGCCGGAGACGCTGCGCGTGGAGGTCGAGGGCGAACTGGCCGAGGGCGTGACGGCCAAGGACATCGTGCTCTACCTGCTGCAGATGGACGCAATCCGCTCCGGCGGTGCCATCGGCATGGTGTTCGAATATGCTGGCAGCACGGTACGGGCCTTGTCCATCGACGAGCGCGCCACGCTGACCAATATGGTGGCGGAGCTGGGCGGCTTTACCGGCATCGTCGAACCCGACGACAAGACCGTGGCCTTCCTGAATGCACGGCGTGGCGTCGACTTCGCCGTCGAGGACTGGATGCGCAGCGATGCAGGCGCAACGTACCGCGACGTGATCCGCATCGACGCAGGCGTCATCGCGCCCATGGTTGCGCGCCCCGGCGATCCTGGCAACGGCATCGCGGCGGACACCCTGGACCAGCCGGTGCCGGTGGACATCGCCTACGGCGGGTCCTGCACCGCCGGCAAGCGCGAGGATTTCGACTACTACCACGAGGTATTGCGCTGGGGCCTGGAGCATGGGCTCAAGGTGTCACCGCGCACTCGGCTCTTCCTGCAGTTCGGCACCCTCGGCGTGAAGGACTACTGCGAAGCGCGCGGCTACATGGACACCTTCGCCGCCGCCGGCGCCACCCTGGTCATGCCGGGCTGCGGTTCATGCGCCAACTGCGGGCCGGGCGCTTCCACCACCAGCGGGCAGGTCACCATCAGCGCCATCAATCGCAACTTCCCCGGTCGCTCGGGGCCGGGCCAGGTCTGGCTCGCCAGCCCCTACACCGTGGCCGCGAGCGCGCTGGCCGGGCAGATCAGCACCTTTGGGCAATTGCAGGCCAGTACCGCCCGGCCTGCCTCGTAGTCATTCACCCCAGGCCCCCGCGGCAGCGAGGGCATCGCGGCACCTGAGCGGGGCGACAGATCCCGGCCGCCATTCACAGCATTCACAGGAGACAGACATGTTCCCCATCACCTCGCGCGCCCTGCGCGCGGCGGGGCGGTTTTTTGCCGCCACTGCCATGCTGTCCGCGGCAGCCGCACTGCCGGTCATCGGCACGCCCGCCGCCCGCGCCGCCGACAAATATCCCGCCAGGACCGTGCGCCTGATCGTGCCGAACTCGCCGGGCTCCACCGCCGACGTGGTCGCGCGCGTGGTGGCCGAGGGGCTGGGCCAGGACCTCGGGCAGCCGTTCTACGTGGAGAACATTCCAGGGGCGGCCGGCATTCCCGGCACGCGGCAACTGGTGTCCGCCGCCGCCGACGGCTACACGCTCGCGGTGGTGTCGTCCAACCATGCCATCAACCCCGGCTTGTATCGCAATATTCCCTACGACAGCGTAAAGGACATCACGGCCGTGGCGCTGATCGGCACGACGCCGCTGGTGCTGGTGGTGGGTGCGGGCTCGCCGTACAAGACAGCGCAGGAACTGATCGTCGCGGCGCGCGCCCATCCGGGCAGCCTGAGCTACGGTTCCTCTGGCAAAGGGAGCGTGCTCCACCTTGCCGGCGAACTGCTGAAATCCAAGGCAGGCATCGATATGCTGCACGTGCCCTACAAGGGAGTGAATACGCTGATGACCGATGTGCTTGGCGGACAGATCAATGCCGCCTTCCTGGCCACGCCATCCGCCTTGCCGCAGATCAAGGCCGGCAAGCTGAGAGCCCTGGCGGTCAGCACCCCGACGCGGCTGGATAGCCTGCCCGGCGTGCCGACCCTGGCGGAGTCCGGCGTCAAGGACTATGCCTACGACGCCTGGATCGCGCTGGTCGGCCCCGCCGGCTTGCCCAGGGACATCACCGCGCGGCTACAGCAGGCGATGGCCAAGGCGCTGGCGGCGCCCAAGGCCAAGGAACTGTTCGCCGCGCAGGGCTTTGTCGTGAAGAGCGGCAATGGCGAAGAGACCGCCCGCCTCATCCGCGACGAACTGGGCAGGAGCCAGGCGCTGATCAAGAGCGCGTCGATTGCCGTGGAGTGAGGGTGCACCCACCAGGGACCAGCGGGCATCTCTCGATTCAAGCCGTCTTTCGCTCGCAGAGTGACCAGCCACGAAGTTGCAAGCGATACCGGTTTCGTCGTGGGCGCGGTGGCACCGGATTGATGAGCCCGAGGGCTTCACCTCCGCGCCCGCCCAACCACAAAACCATCACGACGTGATGTGTTGTGATGGTGCGCACCGGCACTGGCACCGGCACCGGCAGATGGGCGAATGGGCGAATGGGCGAATGGGCAAGGATGCCGATGCCGATACACCAGCCTCCTGCAAGGATCGCTTTCTTTTGGGTGCGCCCGGCAGGGCGCACTTACTTTTCTTCATGTCACGCAATACCTAGCTGCTACAGCGCAACAATTCTAGTGGCGGCGAATGTTACTGCCCAATGCGTGAGAATTGTCGCCACCAACGCCACGGCTAGCAGGCCGGTTCTCTCGACGCGCGTGCTGAGCACGAACCCCAGCACCCCAAACAGAACCGGTGGAACGGGTATCAGCAGGATCAAGCCAAACAGCATCCGGACATCAGCAGGGCACACGTCTATTCCAACGCATGCCCCAGGCCGCGGCGTGCACAGGCGCAGGAACACGTCACAGAGGTACGCATCAATGACGGAACATGCGACTACACTGGCCACGCCGACGCCGGCAAATGCTGCCGTCACAACGAAGCGCCGCCAGCCTACTTGATTTCCCAAAAGAGTATCTCCGTTGATCGCCCGAGATCCGACCACCCATAATGGGTGCCGGGAAAGAACGCATCCCATCCCAAGCTGCGACCGATTGTTGAAACGACGCCGGGAGTGCTGCTGATCGTCAGCCGCGACCCATTCCACAGGTCAATGTGACCGCCGCTGGCGTTGCCAGCCGTTTCGCCATCGCGCCTCCAATAGTTCCTGAACGCGGCGATGCCAGTGCGTCCCGCGAATCAGACCCGGTGATGTTTTCCGGTGCGCCGATGCCAGCCATAGGCTTGAGCTCCCGTAGCTGTGAACCCCGGATTACCGGAGCCACGCAACCCGGATGCCCCGTCGCGCGCGCCCATATCTTCGAACCACTTTTCGCCGGCAAGCAGAGCAACAATGCGCGGCGGCGTGGGGCACTGGCACAGGACAATATCGCCGTCCAGGGCAATCTCGCCCATGAACTGCATCCGGCGCGGCCCGCCGGACTTAGCAATCGTGCCGGTGCTCTTGCAGGTTTCGCAGTAAGCCTGGCCTCCGATCAGTGCGGCCTGGTGGCCTGGGTCGCCAAAGGTACAAGCTAGGCCTGCATAAGGCAGGATCTTCCCGCCGCGCTCCAGTACGTCGCCAACGCAGGCAATTCTTCGCATCATGGTTGAGCCTCCCAAATGCCGATGGGCTGCATGTCTTCCTGCATACGATCTCCCTCAAGATGGGCTATGTGCGCAAATCGCCCCCCATTTGTGCCTAGTGCCTCATCGAGATCAATCGGACAAGTCCCGATGCGTGATGAATTTTCTTATTATCAGTGCTGCACAATTTCTATTTCGTCGCGGGCGCGGTGGCACCGCTTTGATAAGCCCGAGGCCTTGACCACCGCGCCCGCCCCACCACGAAACCACTGGCGGGCGATGTGTCGTGGTGGTTCGCGCCGGTAACGGCAGATGGTCGAATGGGCAAGCATTCGGCTACCGGGGGCTCCACCACGAATCCTGGAAACTGGCAGGTTCGTGGCCTTTCAAGCCGGTACCGGCAGAAGCCAGCAGAACTGTGGCCGTACGACGAATCCCCTGGACCTCGCATTCGCGATTGCTCTGCCCCCGGCAGGGTCGGCTTTCTTTTCGTTAGTTTTCTTTGCCGAACGCAAAGAAAAGTGACCGGCGTCCCCCGCAGGGGGATGTCGTATTCCTTTGGGTGCAAGATGCCGACATCGCTCAAATAAAGCCCCCCTAAATCTCCACAAACACCCCCCCACCCTCAACCCTCACCCCAAACACCTCAATATCACCAGTCAGCGGCTCACACATAGCCCGCCCGGTGCGCACATCGAACCTCCCCTGATGCAACGGACATTCAATTTCGTGTCCATCGAGAAACCCATCACACAGCCGCGCGTTACCATGACTGCAAGCATTATCCGTCGCGTAAATCTCATCCCCCACGCTATAAAGCGCGATCTCCCGGCCACCAGCATTAACCGCCACGACATCATCCTTGGGAATCGCGACCAGTGGCATCACTTGAATCCATTGCTTCGGCATGGCACACCTCAAATCGGGTAAATAATGGAATTGGCGATCATCTCGCTATCGAAAACGCATAGCCGGGACTCAAACTTCAAGCCCTCCCCGGTGCGCCGGATCACATCGATATAGCGGCCCACGTTGTACACGGTGGACAGCCCGTCCGGCTTGGTACGAAAGACCGCATAGCTGGCCTCGGCGTCGATCCGCTCCGCATCGGCCTTCAGGATGCGCGGGATGCCGACCACATGCCGCTGATAGTACGGATCATGGAAGATGGTCTCGGTCGCACCGTAGATGCGGTCCCTGAGCATGCCGCGGCTCTCGAAGGAAAGTGTGGCAAGCGGGAAGCCGCCATCGTAGTTCTCGCGCGGCTGCAGCTTGTAGACGCACGCCTCGGTGAAGAAGTCCGGCCACTTCCCCCATTCGTTGTTGTCGAGCGCCGCGGCGTAGTCCGCATACAGCGCCAGCACTTGCGAGTAGGTTTCAAAGTCGAGCATGTCTCAAGCCTCCATCACGCGCCGCCAGTAGTTGTACATGCCGCGAATCAGCGTCTCGGTCACCATGTGGTCCGTATCGCCGATCTCGCGTCCTCCCAGTTCCGCCACCGTCCGGTGGAATGGTTTCTGCTCGAAGCCCTGCTGGGAAAACTCGATCACTTCGCCGTCGTCGGCCGAGACAAAGCCGGCCGGACCGAACAGGTTCGCCTGGCGCAGCCGGCGCCGGGTCATGTCGGCATCGTCGTCCTCGAAGCCGAAGTGCGTCCACACGAAGTTGAACGTGCCGTGGCCGGCTGGCTGGATATGCCGGGTGGAAACCGAGTTCACCTGCTGCTGGATGATGACGCTGGGGAACAGTGTCATCATCACCGCCGTGGGCGTGCCCCACCAGTCTTCCTTCACCACGTCGAGGAAGCGGTCGTCGTGCAGGTTCATCTGCTCCTTGAAGCTGGACACGCCGCTGGTCACTTCGCCCTTGCCGCCCTGGCCGCGCGTGGAGATCATCGCCGCGTGGCGGAAGTGCTCATCCATCCTGAGCTCCGACTTGTTGTCGGCTCGCCAGAGCCCGAACGTCACGAACCAGGTGTGCAGCAGCCCGGGGTGGTACGGATCCTTGATGTTTTCCTGCATCAGCTTCCAGTTGCCGGGAATCTGCTGGCGGCTGTAGCCGAGGATAGTCAGCTTGCGGCCATCGAAGACCCTGTCGAAGTAGGCCAGGATGGCCGGGCCGAGATAGTCCTCCAGTTCGGGCACCGCATGATCGAACGAGGCGAAGATCACGCCGTTGCGCCGCGCGACCTTGAGCTTGGTCAGGCCGTGCGCCTTCGGGTCGAAGTCGGCTGGCATGCCGCCATTGACCTTGCCGTCGAGCTTGACGCCGCGCCGGAACGGCACGCCGACAAGGTTGCCCTTGAGGTCGTAGTTCCACTGGTGATAGGGGCAGGTGAAGTCCTTGCGATTACCGGAGCGCTCGCGGCAGAACTGCACGCCGCGGTGCGCGCAGACGTTTTCCACCACATAGATCTCGCCGTCCGCCGCACGGCTGGCGATCACCGAACGCTCGCCGACCGCCGTGCGCTTGAAGTCGCCCGGGTTCGGGATTTCCGCTTCCAGCCCGATGTAGCACCAGTGGCCCGAGTAGAAGAAGCGTTCCAGCTCCTGCCGGTAGATTTCGTCGTCGGTATAGGCCCAGAACGGAATCCGGCTTGAGCCTTCGTCCTTCCATTCCTTCTTCCTGAATGCAATAGCCTGTTCGCACATGGCCTGTTCGTGCATGGCTTGTCTCCGTGTGGTTTGTTGTCGGGATGTCTCAGACGCCGCTGGCATGGAATGCGTCGGCGTGGATGTGCTCGGGATCGATGCCTCTCTGCCTGAGCAGGATGGAGGCGGCGTCGACCATGACAGGGGCGCCGGCGAGATAGGCGCGCCAGCCGCCCATATGTGCCCAGTCGTCAGCGACCGCCTTGGTCACCACGCCGCCCCGGAAGCCGTCGCCGTCGCCGGCTGCCGCCACCACTACATGCACGTGCAGCGCGGCGTGGCGCGCCTGCAGTTCGCGTAGCCACTCCAGGCCATACACGTCCGCCTGCGTGCGGACACCAAAGTAGACATGCACGGGATTGCGCATGCCGGCATCGAGCATGCCGCGCAGGATCGACAGGATCGGGGCGAGGCCGGTGCCGCCGGCAATGCACACTACCGGGCCGTCGCACTTGCGCCGCAAGTAGGCCGTGCCCAGCGGACCGCTGACGCGGATGGCATCGCCGACCTTCAACTCCGACGCCACATAGGACGTGACGCGCCCGTCGGGCACCAGCCGGATGTGAAACTCGAGTTCATCGGCGCCATGGGCGACCGCCATCGAGTAGGGGCGGATATGGCGCGGCGTGAACTGCAGCGTCGCGTACTGCCCGGGCGAGAAGTCGAGCGGCTTCGGAATTCCCACGCGAACGCGCTTGATGTCATGTGTGAGGTCATCCAGGCCGGTCACCGTGCCTTTGAGGATCTTTGCCGGGTGCACCACGACTTCGTCGAGTTCGGGAATCTCGATCGCGCAGCTTTCCACCAGCGTGGTCTGGCACGCCAGCACCGTATCCCCCGCCGCCATGGGCGCGCGGGAATCCTCCGGCCCGGCAACCAGCGCGCGGCCGCCCACCATCTTGCAGCGGCAGGTGCCGCATCGTCCCGCCATGCAGCTGTATGAAATAGGAACCTGGTTGGCGCGCAGCACGTCCAGCAGGTTGTCGCCGGGCTGCACGTGGAGCGTGCGCGCGAGCGGATGAATGGATACTTCCATGGGGCTTTGTCTCCAACGATGCTTGCTGTCGTTGTCCGCATATTGGCGCGGCAGGTAAAATAAATAAATAGAAGGAAGGTGATACGTCATATCACTGTGAGTGATAAAGGAGGCGGAATGGAACTGCGGGAAATCGACCTGAACCTGCTGGTCGTGTTCAACGAATTGCTTCGCCTGCGCCGCGTTTCCGCGGTGGCGGAGGCGCTGGGCATTTCCCAGCCCGCCATCAGCAACGCGCTCAATCGCTTGCGCAAGCTGCTTGGCGACGAACTGTTCCTGCGGACATCCAGGGGCATGGTGCCCACGCCGTTCGCGGAGAATCTCGCGGAGCCGATCGGCTATGCGCTTGGTGCCATCCACAACACGCTCAATGCGCAGTCAGCCTTCGAGCCGGCATCGAGCACGCGCAACTTCACCATCGCCATGACGGATATCGGCGAGATCTATTTCCTGCCTGACCTGATGAAGCGGCTGTCGAAGGTGGCGCCGGGCGTGACCATCAGCACGGTGCGCAACCATACGGTCAACTTGCGCGAGGAGATGGAAAGCGGGCGCGTCGACCTGGCGATCGGCTTCATGCCGGATCTCAAGGCCGGTTTCTTCCAGCGGCGCCTGTTCCGGCAGCGTTACGTCTGCATTTTCAGGAAGGGCCATCCGCTGGCGCGCGAGGGCATGACGATCGGTTCGTTCAGCAACGCCGAGCATGTGGCGATCGTGGCGGCCGGGACCGGCCACAGCATGGTGGACGAAGTGATCCAGCGCGCGGGGGTGCCGCGGCAGGTGCGCCTGCGGGTGCCGCACTTCGTGGCGGTGGGCCATATCCTGCAGACGACGGACATGATTGCGGTAGTGCCGGAGGCCTATGCGGAGCGGACGCTAAAGCCCTTTGGCCTGGAGGCGGCGGCGTGCCCGGTCAAGATTCCCGATATTGTGATCAACGTGCTCTGGCATGCCCGGAACAATCGGGAGCCGGCCAGCCAGTGGTTGCGGCAGTTGGTGTTTGAGGCGTTCTCGAAGTAAATGTGTCGCCGGAGGCGATTCCTGATTCCCGCTCCCATGGGAAAGGCGGCGTCAGCATTCCCCGCCTGCCCACAAGACCCACCCTCAAGCCCCCAGAACTTCCGCGCATACCGACAACCACGCCCGCGCCGCGTGCGACTGATACCGTCCCTGCGCCCAGATATGCGCCAGCGCCCAGTCCATGGTGGGCTCCGTCAGCCGCGCCACGGCCAGCTTGTCCTCGAGCTGCAGCTTGGACAGCAGCGGCTGCGGCAGGAAGGTGGTGCCCAGCCCGGCCGCCGCCATCGAGGCGAGGAATTCCCAGTGTCCGCTTTGCGCCACGACCCGCGGTTCGATGCGGGCCTCGAGGAAGGCTTGCCGCAGCTTCCGGGTCAGGGAGAAGTCTTCTGTCAGCAGCAGCAGGGGCTCGTCGCGCAGCGCCGCCAGGGTGACGGTCTTGTTCTTGGCCCAGCTGGCCTTGCGTGATCCCGCCACCCAGATCGGATACTTGGCGAACTCGCGCGTGGCCAGGGCAAGGTCGCTATCCCTGGGCAACACCGTTGCGCCGACTTCAAGCTCCCCACTCGCCACTTGCTGTTCCACCATGTGGCCGCCATGCTCGGCGAGGTTCAGGTCCAGGTTGGGATAGCGCTGGCGGAAGGCGCTGACGGCCGGCGAGAAGAACAGGTTGGCCATGGGCGGAATCCCTACCGTGAGCTGGCCACGGCCCAGGGAGGAGAGGTCGGCCACTTCCAGCGTGAGCCGGTGCACCACGCCCAGCGCTTCCTGCCCGCGTTCGTAGACCACCCGCCCCACGTCGGTCAACTGGACCTGCTTGCCCGCGCGGATCAGCAGCGGCTGGCCAATCTCGTCTTCCAGCTGCCGCACCATCTTGCTGATGGTGGACTGCGTGACGAACAGGGAGGTTGCCGCCTGGGTGAAGCTCTTGAGGCGCACGGTTTCCACAAAGTACCGCAGGGCACGGRTATCGATGGGCATGGGGGACTTCCTTTGCCATGAAAAAAGCGAATATGATTGGCAATTTTAAATCATGTTCGGAATGGCCGCCAGTTGGCTACACTTCTTTTCTATGCGGCGCCGGGCTGCCGTTGCAGGAACCCGGCGCCGGATCTGGAAGCCAAGGAAGACAAGATGAATGCCCGTGCGCAAACGCGCCCAACCGCCATCGCCGCCCCCCGTGCGATGCGCCTGCGTCCCGTTGCACGCCGCCTTGGGCGGAACACCTAGCCGGCCGGCCCGATCGTCCTGGTTCATCGCCCCTGTCCGCCAGCGTGCCACGCCGGCGTGAATACATCGAGCGCCCCCCAAAAAACAACAGGTTCGCGTCATGCCTAGCTGGCCGAGCGCACGGCAGTGGCTCTTTTCGCTGAAAGCATTCGCCGCTTCGATGCTGGCGCTTTATATCGCGCTGGCACTGGGCTTGCCCCGCCCGTACTGGGCCATGGCAACCGTCTATTTCGTGTCGCATCCGCTGACGGGCGCCACCCGCTCCAAGGCGGCCTATCGCGTGGTGGGCACGCTGCTGGGCGCGACCGCCGCCGTGGTCACGGTGCCCTTGCTGGTCAACGCGCCCGTCATGCTGATGGGGGCGATCGCACTCTGGACCGGCGCCTTGCTCTATCTCTCGCTGCTGCAACGCACGCCGCGCAGCTATGTGTTCCTGCTGGCGGCCTACACGCTGCCGATCGTGGCGCTGCCCTCGGTCAGCGAACCCGCGCAGGTCTTCGACATTGCCGTTGCGCGCATCGAGGAGATTGTCATCGGCATCGTCTGCGCCGGCATGGTGGGCGCCATCGTCTTTCCGGCAAAGGTGGCACCGGCGCTGCGCGCCCGCTCCGCCACCTGGCTGGCGGACGCGGCGCTCTGGGCAACCGACATGTTGTCCGCCGATCCGGACGCCAATGCCACGCGCCATGGCAGCCGCCACCGGCTGGCCGCCGATATCCTCGCGCTGGACCAGTTGATCACACAGCTGTCCTACGACACGGAAAGCGCGGACACCCTGCGCCATGCGCGCGCCTTGCGCGAGCGGATGACGATGCTGCTGCCTGTGCTGTCTTCGCTGGCGGCTGTCCTGCAGGCCCTGCGGCGCCACACGGCCGGCATTCCGGAGCACCTGGCACGCCATATGGCCGACATGTCGGGCTGGATCCGCGCTGGCTTCGATGGCCCGCCGCCCGCGCTGGAGCCGGCGGCCGGGCCGTGGGCCGGATACGGGAAGGCGCCGGGCTGGCATGCCGGCCTGGTCGCCACCGCCAACGATCACCTGCGCAAGCTGGCGGAGGTGTGCGAAGACTGCCACGCCTTGCAGCGCGGCATCGGCGACCAGGCGGCGGGCGCGGCGGCGGCRCACCGCGGCCGCAGTAGCCACCGAGCCGACCGTGCGGACCGGGCGCATCACCACGATCACGCCATGCTGCTGTTCTATGCGTGCTCGACCAGCCTCGCCGTGTTCTGCGCGGGGATGCTGTGGATCGTCTCGGGATGGGAGGACGGGGCGGGGTCGGTCGCGGTGGCGTCGATCGCGTGCTGCTTCTTTGCCACCATCGAGGAGCCGCGGCCGGTGGCGCATTCCTTTTTGCGCTGGAGCTGTTTCTGTTTCGCCGTCTCTTCCTTCTACCTGTTCCTGGTGGTGCCGAACGCGCACAACTTCGAAACCCTGGTGGGCATGCTGGCGGTGCCCTACATGGGCATCGGCATGCTGATCTCGCGGCCGGGCTTCAACCTGATCGCCATGCTGCTGTCGGTCAATACGGCCTCCTTCGCCAATGTGCAGAGTGTCTACGATACGAATTTCCTTGGTACCTTCAACAGCAGCCTTGCCAGTATCGGCGGCATGCTGTTCGCGCCGCTGTGGGCCATGGCCACGCGGCCGTTCGGCGCCCGCGTGGCCGCGCACCGGCTGATCCGCGCCAGCTGGAAGGACCTGGCGCAGGCCGCGACCCGGCGCGAGCCCGGCGAGCAGGCAAAGCTGGGTGGCCGCATGCTCGACCGGCTCAGCCAGCTCGTGCCCCGGCTCGCGGCCAGCGACGACAAGATGTCGTCGGATGGCTTTGCCGAACTGCAGGTCGGGTTTGGCGCGCTGGCGCTGCAGCGCAACCTGCCAGCCTTGCGCCCGGCCGCGCGCCGGGGCGTGACCAGGGTGCTGAATGCGGTTGCGCTGCATTTCCGCGCACGGCTGAAAGCCGGGCATGCGATGGCGCCCCCGGACGCGCTGTCCGAGCGGATCGACAAGGCGATTCGCGAGGTCGCCCTGCAATCCGACAGCGCGGGAGCCCTGGGCGAGAGCGCCCGCCATGCGCTCGCCGCGCTGATCGCCCTCCGTGTCACCTTATATCCGGCGGAGCCGGCGACGGCGCGGCCGGCGGATGCCTTGCCCGGCTTGCCGCTTCCCTTGCAGGCGGAACACAAATGCTGAGCGCGGAAATCGATATCTACGGCGTGTTCGTGCCGGGCCTGCTCGCGCTGATGCTGCTCACCTTTGCCATCACCGCCGGCATGCGCGCGGTGCTCGCCCGCGTGGGTTTCTACCGGCTGGTCTGGCACCGGTCGCTGTTCAATCTCGCCCTTTACCTGATCGTGCTGGGTGGCGTGGTCGCCATGGCCCGCTCGCTGCAATCATGAAACTCAAATTCCGTTTGTTGGGCCCCGTACTGCTGACCGTGCTTGCCACGGTTGCCGCCCTGTTCGTCGTCCGGCACCTGTGGGACTACTACACCATCGCGCCATGGACGCGCGATGGCCACGTGCGCGCCGACGTGGTGCAGGTTGCCCCCGATGTTTCCGGGCTGGTCACGCACATCCTGGTCAAGGACAACCAGCGCGTGCGGCGCGGGCAGGTGCTGTTCGTGATCGACCAGGACCGCTATCAGCTGGCGCTGCAACAAGCCATGGCGACGGCAGCCGCGCAGCGCGCGACGCTGGCGCAGGCGCGCCGGGAGGCCGCCCGCAACCGCAACCTGTCCGAGGTGGTCGCCACGGAAGTGGTGGAGGAAGGGCAGGCCAGGGTGCAGCAGGGCGAAGCGGCGCTGGCGCAAGCCGAAGCCGCCGTCGCCCTGGCGAAACTCAACCTTGCCCGCACCAGCGTGGTCAGCCCGGTGGAAGGCTTTCTCAACGACCGCCTGCCGCGGCTGGGCGACTACGTCACCACGGGCCGGCCCGTGCTGTCGATGGTCGACACGGACTCCTTCCACGTCGAAGGGTATTTCGAGGAGACCAAGCTGCACGGCATCCGCATCGGGAACCCCGTCACGGTGCGCATCATGGGCGAGCGCACCCTCCTGCACGGACATGTGCAGAGCATTGCCGCCGGCATCGAGGACCGCGACCGCAGCAACGGCTCCAACCTGTTGCCGAACGTGAACCCCACTTTCAACTGGGTGCGGCTGGCGCAGCGGGTGCCGGTGCGCATCGTGCTTGACGACGTGCCATCCGGGGTGCGGCTCGTATCGGGCCGCACGGCGACGGTGTCCGTGGCGGAGCCCCGCAAGGGCATTCCCGTCCTGCGTGACGAGGAGGGCGCGCGATGAGCAAGTTCCGCCTGGCCTTGCTGCCCACGCTGGCGCCGCTGCTGTTCGCCTGCACCACGGTGGGCCCCGATTACCACGTGCCCGAGCAAGCCGCCGTGCGCGCGCCGGAGGCCAACGGCCCCTTGCTTGGCACGGCGAACCCGGCCGTCTCCGTCGCGCCGGTGCCGGACGACTGGTGGCGCCTGTATGACGACCCCAGGCTCGACAAGCTGGTCCGGCAGGCGCTGACCGCCAATACCGACCTGCGCGTTGCCGCCGCCAACCTGCGGCGCGCCATTGCGATCTACCACGAGGTCGAGTCGGAGAACCTGCCGCAAGCGGCGTTGTCAGCCAAGGCCGAGCGCGCGCAGATCGCCGGCGAGAGCTTCCTGATCAAAGAGAAGATACCGGTCTTCAATCTGGGCGACTTCGGCTTCTCGGTGTCCTACCTGGTGGATTTCTTCGGCAAGCTGGCCCGCGCCGACGAGGCCGCGCTGGCCAGCGCGGAGGCGAGCCAGGCCGCGCTGGACGCGGCCCGGGTCAGCGTGGTGGCGCAAACCGTGCGCGCCTATGTGCAGGGCTGCGCCGCCACGCATGAGCTGGAAGTGGCGGAGCACCAGCTTGCCTTGCAGTCGCGTGGCGTGGAGATCGCCGGCAAGATGGTGGCCGCCGGCCGTGGCCAGCCCACCGACATGCTGCGTGCCCGGGCGCAAGCCGAGACCCTGCGCGCGGCACTGCCACGCTTCAGGGCGGAAAAGGAAAGCGCGGCGTACCGGCTCGCGGTCATGCTGGGCAAGCCGCCGGCGGCACTGCCCGAGGCCGAATCCGAGTGCAAGGAGGAACCGCGGCTGCGCCAGGCGATTCCGGTAGGGGACGGTGCGACGCTGCTCAAGCGCCGGCCGGACGTACGGCAGGCGGAGCGCGAACTGGCCTCCGCCACGGCGAAGATTGGCGTGGCCACTGCCGATCTCTACCCCTCCATCCGCATCGGCGCGTCGGCCGGCCTGAGCGGCCTGCTCAGCGACCTCGGCACGGGTCCGACCGCCCGCTGGAGCATGGGCCCGCTACTGACCTGGAACCTGCCCACCAACGGCGTGCGCCCGCGCATCCACGGCATGGAAGCCGGCGCTGACGCCGCGCTGGCCCGCTTCGATGGCGTGGTGCTGAAGGCGTTGCAGGAAACCCAGACGGCGCTCAGCGCCTACACCAGCGAACTGGAGCGCAACCAGTCCTTGCGCGTGGCGCGCGACGACGCCAATGAAGTGGCGCGGCAGCACCGGATGCTGTACCAGGCGGGCCGCGTGCCCTATCTGTCCAGTCTCGATGCCGACCGCACACTGGCCGGGGCCGATGCCGCGCTGGCGGCATCGGACAGCCAGGTCGCCATTAACCAGATCAACCTCTTCCTGGCGCTGGGCGGAGGATGGCAGAACAGCCCCAAGGTGGAGGAGCACACTGCGGCAGGCGAGCACCCAAGCGAGCACCACTAGGCATTGCCGCGTGCGGATTTCGCCTTCTTGCCGGTGACGTGCCGCACGGACTCGATAAAGCGCTGGACGCGCGGCGAGCGGCGCGCCGCCGAGTACACGAACTCGATATCGACGCGCTCAGTCAGGTCGGCCAGCGCGATGAAGGCAACAGCCGGTGGCGCATGCAGCTGCGAACTGGCTGGCACCAGCGCGCATCCCATGCCCGCGGCCACCAGCCCGAGGATGGTCGGCGTGTCGGTGCCGATCTGGACGATGTGCGGGGCAAAGCCCGCGTTCGCGCAGGCCGCCATCAGCAGGCTGTGCTGCGCGCTCGATTTTTCCCGGCTGAACCAGACAAAGCGTTCGCCGGCGATATCGGCCAGCCGCCTCGGGCGCCTGGCGGGCGGCGAGGCTTGCGCCGGCACCGCCAGCACGAAGTGCTCCCGGTACAAGCGGATGCCGCTCAGGCTGGCATCGTCCGCCGTGCGCCAGGCCATGATGCCGCCGTCGAGCTCCTCGCTTCTGAGCGCCTGCGCCTGTTGCAATGACAGCAGAGGCTCGATCGACAGCAGGATCTCCGGGTTGTGCTCCCGATAGTGTTCGAGAATCGACAGCGTGACCGGTGAAGCCAGGTAGCTCGGCATGATGCCCAGCCTGAACGAACCGGTCTGCCCCTGCGCAATGCGATGGGCGCGATCGCGCGCCTGTTCCAGCTGCAGCAGGGATTGCTTCGCATCCTGCAGATAGCTCACCCCGGCATCGGTAAGCTGCACCCCCATGGCATGCCGCTCGAACARAGGGACGCCAATGGCGCCCTCCAGGTCCTGGATCTGCCGCGACAAGGCTGGCTGGGTGATGTTCAGGGCCCGGGAGGCCGCAATGATGCTGCCTTCCTCCGCGACGGCGATGAAGTAGCGTAAGTGCCGGGTTTCGATGTTGCGCATTCGTGCTGTCTTTGCTCCGGGGATCTCGTGCCGCTGGCGAATCCCGTCGCCATGACGGTGCCAGGCCTATGCCTTGAAAGTATAGCTTCCGCATTCAGCAAGCATTTGACCGCATGGCGGTCCGGCTCCTACCATGCAGCATCCCTCATTGCCGAACCAACACGCTTCACATGTCCAATTCTGACCACGCACTGCCGGGCGCCCCTGGCGGGGCAGCGCACGAACCTGACCTGCATATCGTCACGCCGCTGCTGAGATCCACGTCCTATTCGCAGCGGCTGGGCCGGTCGGTGTGGTTCAAGATGGAAGCGCTTCAGCCCCCCGGCTCGTTCAAGGCGAGGGGAATCGGCCATGCTTGCCGGGTCCACAAGGCGCGGGGGGCAAAGCACTTCGTCTGCTCTTCCGGCGGTAATGCCGGCATTGCCGTCGCCTATAGCGGGCGGCTTCTCGGCGTGCCGGTCACTGTCGTCGTGCCCGAAAGCACATCCGCCGCGGCGCGCGAGCGCATCCGCATGGAAGGCGCCGAACTGATCGTTCACGGACGCGCATGGAGCGAGGCAAACGATCACGCGCTCTCGTTGATGAAGCAGGACTACGCATTCATCCATCCCTTCGACGATCCCCTGCTTTGGGAAGGCCACGCGACCATGATCGACGAGGTCGCTGCCACCGGCATCAAGCCCGGCGCCGCGGTGTTGTCGGTGGGTGGCGGCGGCTTGCTGTGCGGCGTGCTCGCCGGGCTGCACCGGAACGGCTGGGGCGACGTGCCGGTCATTGCGGCCGAGACCGTTGGCGCCGAATCCTACGCGGCCTCGCTGGCGGCAGGCGCGCCGGTGGAACTGCCGGCAGTCACCAGCATTGCGACCTCGTTGGGGGCGAAGCGCCCTTGCGACAAGGCGGTCGAGTGGTCCACGCGGCATCCGATCGTCAGCCAGGTGGTCTCGGACAAGGCCGCGGTCAGCGCATGCCTGCGCTTCCTGGCGGAGCACCGCATCGTCGTGGAGCCGGCGTGCGGCGCGGCATTGGCTGCCCTGGAGCAACGGCCGGCGGCGGTGATGGCGGCAACGGATGTGCTGGTCATCGTTTGCGGCGGCGCGGGCGCGACTGCTGAACAATTGCAGGCATGGGGGTGCGAGGGCTAGCGCTTCCCGCCGCTCGCCTCAATCCTCGTGGCGCAGGTGCCTGGCTTCCCGTGGCAGGCGCAAGCTGACCACGAACGCCAGGGCCATCATTGCCGTCACGTACCAGTAGAAGGACGATTGGTGCCCCGCCGATTTCAAGGCCAGCGTCACGTATTCGGCCGAGCCGCCGAAGATCGCATTGGAGATGGCATAGGCAAGTCCCACGCCGAGCGCGCCGAAGGCCAGCATATTGCTGCGCCGGCCGATGCGGTCCGACAAGGCGCCGGACAGCGGCTGCATGCACATGTAGAGGAACAGGCAGCCGGTCATCGCCGTGCTTGCCGTCCTGATGGACATGCCCGCGGAGTTCATCAGGTACTTCTGCATATACGTGGTGAACGTACAGAAGATCAGCGAGCCGCCGGCGGGCGCCGGCCCCGTTGCGGCAAAGGACTTCGCCTGGTTGTGGATTGTGAAAAAAACGACTGAAGACGAGACGTTTAATTCATCACAGGAATGATTCGCCGTGACTACACTATGGACCTGTACCGCGCTGCTCATCGCGCCGGTGCAGATCAAAAGGCGAAACAGACGACATGCGGGACGCAGATCCGCCTATCCCGCTCCACGTTAAGTGGAAAGTGCCGCCAAATTCTGGAATCAAGCAGCATCATGAACAAGAAGCTCTTCACGACCCTCGTTTCCGCAGCCGCCTTCGGTGTCTGCGTACTGGCATCGACGCAAGCCAACGCAACGGGTCCGAAAGATAGCACCAGCGCCGGCGACAAGTACGGCTACGCACTGCACAACGGCAAGCGCGACCCGTTCACCGACGGCGCACGCGTCAATGACCGCCGCGATGCGTTTACCGACGGTGCGCGTGCCAACGACCGCCGCGACCCGTTCACGGACGGCGCGCATGGCGGCGTCTCCGCGGCTCTGGAACTTGCCGGCCGCGACCTGTCCGGCGTGTCGGCTTCGCCGGCGCATGGCGCGGCAGCCAACAGCCAGGCCAGCGCCTGATACAGCGCGGCCGGTCCGGCCCCTGGGTTCCCTCGCCCGGGGGGCTGGCCAGCAAGTATCAAGATCCCCGATTGCTATCCCTGTCTCAAGACAAATCATGAAAACCATCGTGCTGGCGCTGCTTAGCGTCACCGCCCTCGCTTCCTCGTTGCCGGCCCTTGCCGGTCCGGACTGGACCGTCATCGAGCGCGCTCGCGCCCAGAAGCAGGCGCAAGCGAAGCAGCAAGCGCAGACCCCCTGCGCGCTGAAGTCCAATCAAGCGGCTGCCGCTCCCGGCGCCGACGGCAAGTCAAGCTGAGCATTGCCACCGGGGTGCCGGCATCGCACGCGGTTCGGCTGGACACCAGTGTCCGGCTCCTGTTACGCGGCACCCCGGCGCTCCGCACGCCATTTCACCGCGCGCATCAGCGCATCACACCCTGACCCTGGCGTTGCCCGGATCGTAAGGCGGCCGCAGATGCACGCTGGCAGGTATTAATTCGCCAGCCAGGTCAACGTGGTACTTGCCGGCGGCGATCCATTCCGCATTGGCCGCGCCATCTTCACGCTGCAGCAGCGCCAGGCCCACCGGGCAACCGAGCGTATGGCCGAAGGCCGCCGAGGTGATAAAGCCGGCCGGGCGTACCGTGCCATCCGGACCGGTGCGCAGCACCGCCTCTCCGCCCCACAGCATGGCCTGGCTGGCGCCGTCCAGCGTCAGCACGGCCACGCGCCGTTTCACCTGGGCGCCGCCGCCTGACGCGCGCAGCTTCAGCAGCGCTTCACGTCCCCGGAAAAGAATCGGCTTGTCCAGTTTGCAGGCGAAGGACAGCCCGGCCTCGAAGGGATGGATGCCGGTGGTCAGCTCGCGGCTCCAGGCGCGGTAGCCTTTTTCGATGCGCAGCGATTCGATGGCGTAGTAGCCGGCATTAACCAGCCCGAGCGGTTTGCCCGCTGCGTGCAAGGTCTCGTAGACGCCTACGGCGAACTCCACGGGCACATACAGTTCCCACCCAAGCTCGCCTACATATGTCAGGCGCGTCGCGCGCACGGTGGCGTAGCCCAGGTCGATCTCGCGCGAGCTGCCGAAGGGAAAGGCCGCGCTGGAGAAGTCCGCGCGCGAGACGCTCTGCAACAGCTCGCGCGAGCGCGGTCCCATCACCGCCAGCACCGCGTACTGGCCGGTTACGTCGACGATGGCGCAACGCTGGTCGGCGGGGATCAGCCGTTCGATGTAGCTGAAATCGCGCGTGGTCTGCGCCGAGCCTGTCACCAGCAGGTACTGGTCTTGCGCCAGCCGGGTCACGGTCAGGTCGGACTCATAGGTGCCGCCTTCGTTGAGCATCGCGGTGTAGACCGTCTGCCCCGGCGGCACTGCAACGTCGTTGCTCATCAGTTGCTGCAGCACGGCCTCGGCATCGGCGCCCTTGACGATGTACTTGGAGAAGGAGCTCATGTCGAACAGCGCCACGCCCTCGCGGCAGGCGCGATGCTCGGCGCCGCTCCATGGCAGCCAGTTTTGCTGGCCGAACGCGTACCGGATCTCCGGCGTCTCCCCGGCGGGCGCAAAGAAGTTCGGCCGCTCCCAGCCCATCTTGCTGCCGAAACTGGCGCCGGCGTCGCGCAGGTGGGCGTACAGCGGCGAGCGGCGGAAAGGCCGCGCGGTATCGAGTTCGCGATTGGGCCAGGGCATGGCGTAATGCAGTCCCAGGGTTTCCTTGACGCGGTCGTGCAGCCAGCTTTCGTTGCCGTTGAAGCCGGCAAAGCGGCGGATGTCGACCGGCCACAGGTCCATGGTGGGCTCGCCCGCCACGATCCACTCCGCCAGCGCCATGCCGGCGCCGCCAGCCGAGGCAATGCCCATCGAGTTGAAGCCCGCGCCCACGTAGAAGTGACGCAGCTCGGGCGCTTCGCCCAGGATGAAGTTGTTGTCTGGCGTGAAGGACTCGGGGCCGTTGTAGAACTGCTTCACCTGGGCCGTTTCCAGCGCCGGCACGCGCTGCAGCGCGTTCTGCATCAGGATCTCGAACTGGTCCCAGTCGTCGGGCAGGAGCTGGAACTCGAACGGCTCGGGAATGCCTTGCATGCCCCAGGGTTTGGCGTTGGGCTCGAAACCGCCCATCACCAGCCCGCCCACTTCCTCCTTGAAGTAAATAAACCCGTCCGGGTCGCGCATCACCGGCAGGTCCGGGTGCACGCCGGCAATGCGCTCGGTGACGATGTAGTAATGCTCGGCCGAATGCAGCGGCACGGTCACGCCGCACAGGCGGCCTACCTGCCTGGCCCACTGGCCTGCGCAGTTCACCACGATTTCCGCCTCGATACGGCCGCCCGCGCCCTGCTTGTCCTGCCAGCTCACACCCGCGGCGCGGCCGTCACGGGTATGGATCGCCGTGACCTTGGTGTCCTGCACGATGACCGCGCCGCGGCTGCGGGCGCCGCGCGCCAGCGCCTGGGTGAGATCGGTGGGATTCGCCTTGCCATCGCCAGGCAGCCACACCGCGCCGTGCAGGTCGTCCGTGCGCATCACTGGCCACAGCTCGCCGGCCTGGCGGGGGGAGATCACCTCGCAATCCACGCCGTAAGCACGCGCCACCGCCGCCGTGCGCTTGAGCTGGGTCATGCGCTCGGCGGTGCGCGCCACCGAAAGCGAGCCGCACTGCTTCCAGCCGGTGCCCAGTCCGGTCTCCGCTTCCAGCTCGCTATAGAGGCGCGTCGAATAGCGGATCAGTCTGGTCATGCTCTCCTGTGCGCGCAACTGCCCGACCAGGCCGGCCGCGTGCCAGGTGGTGCCGCAGGAGAGCTGGCCCTGTTCGAGCAGCACCACGTCTTTCCAGCCCAGCTTGGTGAGGTGATAGGCCACGCTGCAGCCAATGATGCCGCCGCCGATGATGACGACGCGGGCGTGCTCGGGAACGGGGCGGCGATAAGACGCGGACATAGGGGCACCTGTGGAGAAAGCGCGCCGGGAGGCGCTGTATCTGTTTGCCACAGTTTGCCAATAAAAAACACAAAACGCAACAAAACGGCGCGTGCGCCGGCAGGCCACTGAGTTGGCGCGGCGCAGGGAAGGAGGAGATGGGAAGCCCGCCCGGCGGCGTCGGATGCCGTCAGGCGGGCAGCGGCGCAGCTACCGCCGGGTGGGTTGGACTCAGGACTCAGGACTCAGGACTCCAGGACGATGACCATCCACGACATGCCGAAGCGGTCCGTCGTCATGCCGAAGCGTGGCGAGTAGAACGTCTTGCCAAGCGGCATCAGCACCTGGCCGCCCTCGGCCAGGGCGTTGAATACGCGGTCCGCGGTGGCGATATCCGGTACGGTCACTGACAGCGAGAACCCCTGGAAGTCGGGCTTGCCCGTGCAGCGGCCGTCGGACAGCATCACCGTGGTCTCGCCGATGCGCATGGACATGTGCATGATCTTTTCTTCGCTGCCGGCAGCGGGGCCGCAGGCGCCTTCTGGCGGGGGCGACTCCGGCGGGGGCGCTTCCTTGAAGCGCATCATCATGATCACTTCGGCGCCCAGCGTGCGCTTGTAGAACTCAGCCGCTTCCTCGCAGCGGCCTTCAAAGAACAGGTAGGGTTGGACTAGCATCTTGTCTCCTTTTTTGCGCTTTCACGCTGAGGGGTTGAAACTGATCGGCACCGATGCGTGCTCATGCACGACCAGCCATTGACCGCCGATCTTGCGAAAACAGACAGTGGCGCGCACCCACGCTTCCTGGGGAGCGCCGCCCCTGGGGGGCTGCTTACCCGGCTGACGCTGTAGCAACAGGCCAGGTCTTCGCTGGCCGTCAGGTGCATCCCGGTCATCTCGAAGCCCACGGGGCCATCCAGGCTGTCGAACCATTGCTGCCAGCGCTGGCGGTATGGCGCCACGCCGCGGGACTGCGCCGGCGGCACGACGTCGAAGATGATCACGTCTTCAGCATAGTTGCGCATCATGGCAACCGCGTCCTTTGCACGCACGGCGTTCACCCAGGCATCGACCAGGGCGCGGACTTCCACTTCACTGCCCGGGTGAGATGCGGGCGGGGATGCGTGCACCATCATGTGCTCCTTTGGGCCTTTGGGCCTTTGGGCCATTGGGCCATTGGGCGATAACAGCGCCCGCGCATGCGTGGCTGTGATCGCCTGAATCCGTTGTGTACACTGTCCACTAACACCAAGGTAGTCAAGAAAATGGACGATGTCCACATGGAGAAGAAATGACGGGCGCAAAGCGCACTGCGCGCATCCTGGATCCGGCGGATTCCGAAGCCCCGGCCAGCCCTGCCGATGGCCCTCCGGCCCGCAGCACCTATCGCCACGGCGACCTGCGGCGCGCATTGCTGGAAGCCGGCATGGAACTGGCGCGCGACGGCGGGCCGGACGCGGTGGTGCTGCGCGAGGCCACCCGGCGCGCCGGGGTGGTGCCCAATGCCGCGTACCGGCACTTCGCCAGCCGCCAGGACCTGCTGCAAGCCGTGCGTTCCGCCTCGCTGGCGTTGCTGGCAGTGGCGATGGAAACCGAACTTGCCGCGCTGGACGCGGCGGCGGCGCCAGCGGATTACGCGCGCGCCAGCCTGCGCGCGGTCGGCACCGGCTATCTGCGGTTCGCCTTGTCCGAACCGGGCCTGTTCCGCACGGCATTCTCGGTGCCGGATGAGCAGGAAGGCGTGCCGGTGCCCGCCAAGGCGGGCGAGAGCGGCCTGAATCCGTTCCAGTTGCTGGGCGCGGCGCTGGACCGCATGACGGCTGCCGGCGTGCTGCCCGCCGCACGCCGCGCCGGTGCCGAATACCTGGCCTGGTCCGCCGTGCATGGCTTGTCCATGCTGGTCATCGACGGGCCGCTGCGCATGGTGGCGATGGTGCCGGGACAGGCGGACGCGATCGGGCAGCGTTTGCTGGAAATGGTGGAAAAGGGGTTGTAGCGATGCCGCTATAAACTGGCACGGCTTATTCATGTCCGCGCGCCGGCGCGGACCGACGGAGAAATGGAATGCGGCTAGTCCTGCCAGTCAAAGTGTCCTGCCTGATCGTGCTGTTGCTGGCGCAATCCATCCCAGCCGCGCTCGCGCAGCAGCCGATGGTCTATCGCGGCATTTGCGATGCGTCGGCGGCGGTCGCGCTGGGCCAGAACCACTTCGTCGTGGCCGACGACGAGGCCGACGTCCTCACCATCTACCGCCGCGGCATTGCCGAAAGCGTGGGCCGGGTCGACCTGACGCAGTATCTCGGCGGGCGCAAGCCAAACGGCAAGGCGAAGGAAACGGACATCGAAGGCGCGGCGCGCATCGGCAACCGGATCTACTGGATTGCCTCGCACAGCAGGGATGGCAAAGRCAGGATTGCGCCCGAGCGCTTCAGGTTGTTCGCGACCGATGTCATCGAGACCGGCGCGGTGCCCGGCGTCAGGGCATCCGCGTCGGCGCCCTACGCCGGACTGTTGAGCGCGATCGTTGCGGACAAGCGATTCGACATCCTGGCGCAGGCGTCGCAGTTCGCCGCGGAGGACCCACGCGGCTTGAACATCGAGGGGCTGGCGGCCTCGCCGGATGGCGGGCTGGTGATCGGCTTTCGAAACCCGCGGCGGGCGGGCATGGCGCTGACGCTGAAGCTGCGCAATCCGGCCGACGTGCTGGAGCGCGGTTCGGCACCGGAATTTGACGACCTGGTTGCGCTGGATCTTGGCGGGCGGGGAATACGCAGCATGGAGCATATGGGCAACGGCTACGCCATCCTAGCCGGGCCATTCGATGACGGAAAGGGCGGCCCGGACGATTTCGCCTTGTACACCTGGTCCGGCAAGACGGCGAGCGCGCCCGCTCCCGTAGCAGACGTCAGTCTGGGAACGCTGCATCCGGAAGCCCTGTTCAAGGTTCCCGGACTGGACCAGCTGATCATCCTGAGCGATGACGGAGGCGAACTCGTCGATGGCGCGAAGTGCAAGAAGAAGTCGGTGCCGGGCCGGAAGAAGGGGTTTCGAGAGATCGGAATCCGGGTGCCCGCAGCGCTGGCGCGCCCGTGAGTCTTCATCGCGGCTGGGGCAAGGGCGGCGTCGATTCCACGGAGCACGTTCCACAGAGCACGGCCGCCGCTTTGCGGACATGTGCCACTACGCGCCGCTGGAATTCTTCATCTGCACGCGTTCCGCCAGAAAATCCAGCAGCGCGCGCACCCGTGCGGGCAGATGGCGGCCCTGGCCAAGGTACACCGCGTGCACCGCTTCCGTATCGCCCGGATTGAACGCTTCGAGCAGCGGCACCAGCCGCCCGGCGGCGATGTCTTCGCGTGCCTGGAATTCAGCCATCCTGGCCAGCCCCAGGCCGCCCACGACGATCCGCCGCAGTGCGTCGCCATTGCTCGTCATGGCATTGCCGATAGGCGCCACCATCCTGAGTTGTCCGTTCTCCAGCACAGGCCAGCCTTCGATCGCCCGCGCGTAGCCCAGTTTCAGGCAGTTGTGCACGGCCAGGTCGGYGGSGGTGGCGGGGGTGCCCCGCCGCGCCAGGTAGGCCGGCGCGCCCACGATCACCATGCGGGTCTCGCCCAGCTTGCGGGCCACCAGCTGCGAACTCTTCAGTTCGCCCGCGCGGATCGCCACATCGGTGCGCTCTTCCAGCAGGTCGATGACCTGGTCGGTCAGCACGATATCGAGCTGGATCTCCGGATACAGCGCCAGGAATTCCGGTACCAGCGGCAGCAGGAAATGGTCGCCGAAGGGCACGTTGGCGTTGATGCGCACGCGGCCATGGGGCACGGCGCTGGCGGCGGCGCCGCGCTCGGCGTCGTCCAGGTCGGCCAGCACGCGCACGGCGCGTTCGTAGAAGGCGCTGCCTTCCGCCGTCAGCTCGATGCGGCGCGTGGAGCGGTTGACCAGCCGCGCGCCGAGCCGCGCTTCCAGCCGCGCCACCAGCTTGCTGACGGCCGACGGCGTCATGCGCAAGGCTCGCGCCGCAGCCGAGAAGCCACCCAGCTCCACCACCCGCACGAACACTTCCATCTCGCCGGAGCGATTGACATCAAGCCGCGACATTGTGAATTGAATTCATAAATGTTGTTCGTTCGGGCAGTCTACCGCACCAATGGCCCGATCCCCATACTCCGCTCCATGCATCGTCCGGACTTCGCCGGTCCGGCGGCAGCCGGATCGCGGGATCGCACCTAACCTGTTTCGCACACTTCCAATGCCATTAGCTCTCTATGCCCTGACCGCCGGCGCCTTCGGCATCGGCGTCACCGAATTCATCATCATGGGTTTGCTGCTCGAGGTCGGGACCGACCTCGGCGTCTCCATCGCGGCGGCGGGCCTGCTGATCTCCGGCTACGCGCTCGGCGTTGTGGCCGGCGCGCCGGTCATGACGGCCCTTACTGCCCGCTGGCCGCGCAAGACCGCGCTGCTGGGCCTGATGGTGATCTTCACCTTCGGCAACGCCGCCTGCGCGATGGCGCCGAACTACGAGACGCTGATGGCCGCGCGGGTACTGACCGCGCTGGCGCACGGCACCTTCTTCGGCGTAGGCTCGGTGGTCGCCACCGGGCTGGTAGCGCCGCAGCGGCGCGCTTCGGCCATTGCGGTGATGTTCACCGGGCTGACCGTGGCCAGCGTGCTGGGTGTGCCGTTTGGTACCTGGCTCGGGCAGGCGTACGGCTGGCGCGCCAGCTTCTGGGCGGTGGCCGCCGTCGGCTTGCTGGCGGTGCTGGTGATCGCACTGCTGGTGCCGGCCGAACGCGACAAGCCGGAAGCCCCCGACCTGCGCCGCGACCTGCGCGCGCTGATGCGCCGGCCGGTACTGCTAGGGCTGCTGACGACGGTGCTGGGCTATGCCGGCGTATTTGCGGTGTTCACCTATATCGCGCCGATCCTGACGCAGATCACCGGCTTTGCCGACAGCGCCGTCTCGCCCATCCTGCTGGTCTTCGGCGTCGGGCTGGTGGCGGGCAACCTGCTCGGCGGCAAGCTGGCCGACCGGTACCTGCAGGCCACGGTGCTCGGCAGCATGCTGGCGCTGGCGGTGGTGCTTGGCCTGATGAGTTTCGCCTTGCACAGCAAGGTGCTGAGCGTGGTCTTCGTCGGCCTGCTGGGCGTGGCCGCCTTTTCCACCGTGGCACCGCTGCAGATGTGGGTGCTGGAACGCGCCAGCGGGGCCGGGCAGAGCCTGGCGTCGAGCTTCAATATCGCCGCTTTCAACCTGGGCAATGCCATTGGCGCGTGGCTGGGCGGGGTGGTCATCACCCGTGGGCCGGGGCTTGGCGCCGTGACCTGGGTCGCCGCGCTGGTGCCGGTGGCCGCGGTGGCGGTGGCGCTGCTGGCCATCCGCCTGGAGCGCAATGCAGGCGGCAGGCAGCCGGGCGGAAGCGGCAAGCTGTCGTCGCCGCCGCTGCACTGATCGGGAGGTTGCTGCGGCAGGCCGGTGTGCAGCATTGCCGTGGCGCGGACAGTGGCTTATGCTGGCGGCTGCCTGCCGGCGCCACGGGATATGTTTTCATCCGGACCGATGCACGCCGGATACATCCAACCGACCGGACGCCATCCGCACCGATGCAAACCGCACTGATCGTCATCGACGTACAACGTGGCCTGTTCGACGACACGCCCCGGCCAGCCGAAGCCGATGCCGTGCTCGGCCGCATCAATCGCCTGATCTCATGCGCGCGCGCCGCCGGCGCGCCCGTGGTGTTCGTCCAGCACGAGCAGGCCGCCGGCGCGATGCCGTTCGGCTCGGCCGCGTGGGCGCTGGAACGGAGCCTGGCCGCGCAGGCGGACGACCATCGCATACGCAAGACCACGCCGGATTCCTTCCTGGATACCGGGCTGGCCGCGCTGCTGGATCGGCTGCAGGCGAATCAACTGGTGATCTGCGGCTATGCCACCGAATTCTGCGTGGACACCACCACGCGGCGCGCCGCCGG
The DNA here is from genome assembly GCF_056399885.1 of Cupriavidus sp. 01L45. Classification (NCBI taxonomy): domain Bacteria; kingdom Pseudomonadati; phylum Pseudomonadota; class Betaproteobacteria; order Burkholderiales; family Burkholderiaceae; genus Cupriavidus; species Cupriavidus sp. 01L45. Next base: position 60,259 of record NZ_JBFTSG010000052.1, read on the forward strand.
GCTGGGCTACGCGATCACGCTCGCCGCGGACGCGCACACCACGCATGACAAGCCGCACGCCAGCGCCGGGCTGATCCGGCGCCACCATAATGCGACGCTGTCGGCGATTACGAGCTTCGGGCGGCCTATCCGGGCGTTGGCAACGGACGACATCGTATTTGACGTTTGACACCGGGCGGCGGACAAGGCCGGATCGTCAAGACAAGACCACAGCAAGACCACCACGAGACCATTATCAAGAATGATCACCTGCTACCTGCGCTACATCATCGACCCGGCCAAGCTGAAGGAATTCGAACACTACGGCAAGCTGTGGATTCCGCTTGTGGAGAAGTTCGGCGGCCAGCATCACGGCTATTTCCTGCCGTCGGAAGGCGCCAGCAACGTGGCCCTCGCCCTGTTCTCCTTCCCCAGCCTGGCCTTGTATGAGGCGTATCGCAACAAGTCCTTCGACGATCCCGAGTGCCAGGCGGCCTTCCGCTACGCGCAGGAGACGCAATGCATCGTCAGCTACGAGCGCAGCTTCTTCCGGCCGGTGTTCGAGTAGGCGCTACGGTTTCTTTCGGTACCTTCAGGCGGATGGGCAGGGTACCCGAGGCGCTCGACGAAGCCGCCCGGGTGCGAACACGCGCTTTCACTGCCTCATCGCCTGCCCGATCAGCTGCCCCAGCAGCTTGACGCCTTCCTCGATCCGCTCATCCGCGATCGCCGTATAGCCCATGCGGAAATGCGGCGATGGCGCATCGGTGGAAAAGAACACATCCCCCGGCTCGATGATGACCCCGTGCGCCAGCGCGATCCCGGCCAGCTTGCGCGCATCGAGCCCCGGCGGCCCTTCCACCCAGAACGAAGAGGCCCCCGGCGAGTTATGCGCCCGGGCCTGCGGCAAGTGCCGCGCCAGCATATCGCGCAGGATCTCCGCGCGGCGCTGGAAGATCGGCGCCACGCGCCGCAGCAGCGCGTCGTGGTGGCCCAGCGAGATAAACAGCGCGGTAGCCCGCTGGTTGTTGGCCGGCGGATGGCGCAGCATGAAGCGGCGCAGCGCGCGCGCCTGCCGGATGACGGCCTTGGGCGCCACGATATAGCCAAGCCGGATGCCGGGCACGAAGGATTTGGACAGGCTACCCACATAGATCACGCGGCCGTCGCGGTCCAGGCTCTTGAGCGCGGGGATTGGCTGGGTCAGCGCCGGGTTCTCCGTGTCGTAATCGTCTTCGATCAGCACGACGTCATGGCGCCGCGCTTCGCGCAGCAGCGTCTCGCGCCGCTCCAGCGGCATGGTGACGGTGGTGGGGCACTGGTAGCTCGGCGTGATGAAGGCGTAGTCGCATTGCGCCAGCCCGTCGTCCGGGCACAAGCCGGACTCGTCCACCGCCAGCGGCACCACCTCGCGGGCGCGCATGCCGAAGATATGGCGGGCGTCGTTATAGCCCGGTTCTTCCAGGCCCACGCGCGTACCCTGCATCAGCAGGTCGGCCAGCAGGTAGAGCGCATTCTGCGCGCCCATCGTGACCATGATCTCGTCCGGGTTGGCCCAGACGCCCCGGCGCGGCAGGATGTGCTTCTGCAACTGCTCGATCAGCAGCGGATCGTCCCGGTCGATCAGGTCGGAGGCCCAGCCGCGGATCTCCAGCACGGCCAGCGCCATGCGCGAGCATTCGCGCCAGTCGGCGGTGGGAAACAGGGCGGGATCGAACTGGCCGTAGATAAACGGGTAGGGATAGTTCTGCCACTCGGTGGGTTTGACGATGGCACGCTTGCCGGTCATGTCGGGCAGGCGCGCCTCCCAGTCCGGGCCGCCTTGCGCGGCCTCTTCGGGGGCGGGGGTGCCCACCGCGCGTGGCGGCGCCGAGCCCGGCCTGACCGCGCTGGGCAACTGCTCAACCACGAAGTAGCCGCGCCGCGGCCTGGTCTCCAGGAAGTGTTCCTCCACCAGTTGCTGGAAGGCCAGGATCACCGTATTGCGGGCGATGCCCAGCGTGGCCGCCAGCTCGCGGCTGGAGGGCAGGGCGCTGCCTTCGGGCAACTGCCGCGCTAGGATGGCTGACACCAGTTGCTGGCGCAGCTGCGCCTGCAGGCTGACGCCGGAATCGGAGGATAGCTGTAGCAGCCGGTTCCAGAAAGTGTTCGCCTTGCCCATGCTTGCCATGCCGCTCCCCGTGCTATGGCCGCTGTGGCGGCCGTGGTCTTGTGCGGCGGATTATGGGCGAAGTCCCGCACCGATGGAATGGGGATGCCAGCAGACCCGCGCCACGCCTGCGGCAAGGCGAAGGCGATGAGGCCGCGGGTGCTCCCCTTGTGCTTAGCGGCCGAGAATCCAGCCCGCCAGGCTTTGCAGGTCTTCCGTCGTCATTGTCGCGTAGGCCGGCATCGGCACCTGGCCCCACTTGCCCGCGCCGCCGGCACGGATGTTCTGCGCTACCAGCGCCGCGGCGCCAGGCTGGTTCGCGTACTTTGCCGCCACGTCCTTGAACGCCGGCCCCACCACCTTCTTGTCGACGGCATGGCAGGCGGTGCAGCCATTGGCCGTGAGCAGGGCCTGCGGATCGTGGCCGCCCGCGGCCGGGGCGGCAGCCGGTGCCGGCGCGTTGGCTTGCGCCGCGGCCTTTCCTGCATAGGCCGTGCGCTCCGCGCCGTAGGTCTTCGTCAGGTAGTCGACCATGGCCGGGATGTCTTCGTCCGGAAAGGGCGCGCCGAAGGGCTTCTTCATCTTCTTGACCGTGGCGTCCCAGTAGCCGCGCGGCGACGACGGCGGCTGCGTCAGCACGTACTGCGCCGAGTGGCAGGTCATGCAGTTCTGCTGCACCAGGCGATAGCCGGGCAGCTCGCTCGGCGTGTAGCGCGCGGTTTCCGGCGGGAGCGTGATTTCCAGCGCGCGCGCGGCGGGTGCGCCGCCGATGGCGGCAAGGGCCGCGAGAGCAAGGACGGCAGCGTGGGGGCGGGTCGGTTTGACGGGTTGCATGGCTGCCTCCTTCATGCCGCGACCACGCGCGTGGTTTCCACCACGTTGCGCATATAGCCGGCCGGGTTCCACAGGGCGGTGAGGGGCTGGCTCTGGCCGATGCGGTTGCCGGCACGCACCTTCAGTTCGTACTCGCCCTTCTTCGGCGGCGTGAACGCCGCCGTCCACTCGCGGAAGGAGTAGCGGCCCAGGTCCTTGCCCAGTTGCGCAGCGCGCCAGGTGCGGCCGCCATCGGTCGACACGGCCACCTCGTCGACGCCATAGCCCCCGTCGAAGGCGATGCCGCGCAGCACGGTCTGGTGCCCGGCACGCACCGTTGCGCCATCCGCCAGGCTGGTGATGAAGGAGCGCACGTTGAAGCGGTTGATCGGCACCGTGCGCGCGGGCGCCGTGCCGGGCGCCACGCAGGCGCAGGGATTGTCCGGGATGCGGTAGGCCGCGTTCATCCAGAATCCGTCGAACGGCTTGTCCAGTACCTCGATGTCGGACAGGTGCTTGACCCAGTAGGTGCCGTAGTAGCCGGGCACGATCAGGCGCAGCGGAAAGCCGTTGAGCATGGGCAGGTCCGCGCCGTTCATGGCCCAGGCGAGCATGACCTCGCCATCGAGCGCGTGGTCGATGGCCAGCGCCTTGACGAAGTCCGGGCCGCTTTCCAGCGGCGGGCGGTCCATGCCGTCGAAGCTCACCTGCAGCGCGCCGGCCTGCACGCCGGCCTTCTCCAGCAGCGCCTTCAGGGGCACGCCGGTCCAGCGCGCGTTGCCCATGGCGCCGTTGCCGAGCTGGCCGCCGTTGGCGCGCGGCGACAAAAAGCCCCGGCTGTTGCCCGAGCACTGGTTGACCGCCACGAGGTCCACCGGGGAGGCCAGCCGCTTGATCTCGTCGAGCGAGAGCTCCAGCGGCGCATTGACCTTGCCGCCCACGCGCAGCCGGTAGGTTTGCGGGTCGATGCGGGTGGGAATCCCGCTCCAGTGGTAGCGCACGAAGAACGCATCGTTGGGCGTGATCGGGCCATCGTTGAACACGCCGAACGGGGTCTCCAGCTGCGGCGGCCGGCTGGTCAGCAGGATCAGCGGACGCTTCTGGGGAAAGGCCACCAGCTCGCGCTCGCCGTTCTCGAAGGGAAGTTCAATGCGCGCGTCGGCGGTGGCTGCCAGCGCCTGCAGCGCGGGGTGGGCCAGCGCCGCGCCGGCGCCCAGCGCGCCGAGAGAGCGCAGCACGCCACGGCGGCCCGGCTGCGGTGGTACGGAATGATGGCCTCGGCCCATGCCTGGCTCCTCGTCTTTTGGTGGGGATGGCGGTCTTGGACGGTGCCGCTTTGGTCGCACTTCCGGTTTCAGATGACTTCGTCCTTCATGTGATACCAGCGATACAGGAACCACTGCCCGAACCGGCGGAACGGCGCGAAAGCCTGCGCCTCGACCATCTCCCGCACGTTCGGGAACGGTAGCGCCGAGCGGAAGATCGGCAGTTCCGGCCCCGCGCTCTTGCCCGCGATCAGCGCGGCCATGCGCTTGCCGGCCTGCGCGGAGTACATCACGCCGTTGCCGCCGTAGCCCATCGCGTAGTAAATGGTCTGGGCCGGGTCCGGCTGGAAGATGCGCGGCATCATGTCATGGCTCACATCGACCCAACCCCACCAAGAATAGTCGATCTGGATGCCTTGGAGCGCAGGGAACTTGCGGTGCAGGTCGCTGACCAGCTTGTCCTTGTATTTATGCTGCGGCGCATCGTTGCCGGTGATGGCGCTGCGGCTGCCGATCTGCAGGCGGCCATCCGGCATCAGGCGGTAGTAGTGCCGCAGGATGCGGGTATCGGTGATGACCTGCGTCGTGCGGAAATTGCACGCTTCCCGCTCGGCCGGCGTCAGCGGCCGGGTGACGATGGAGTTCGACAGGATCGGGAACAGGCGGTTCTTCAGTTGCGCATGGAGGTGCGGCGAGGTGTAGCCGCCGGTGGCCACGGCGACCGCGCGGGCGCGCACGATGCCGCCGGGCGTCTTCAGGTAATGCACGCCGCCACGCGTCTCCCAGCCCGTCACGGGGCTGGATGGGTGGACCTTGGCGCCCAGCGCGCGGGCCTTGCGCAAGTAGCCGAAGGCCAGCTTGCCGGCATGGATGCCGATGCCTTCGGGTTCGTGCATGGCGCCGGCGGCTTCCTTGTCGTCGACGTACTCGCGCTTGACGGTATCGGCGTCGAGGATGCGCGCGTCGTACTTGAAGACGTCGCGCAGGATCCTGGCTTCCTTTTCCAGCGCGGGCATGACCTTGTCCCGGTGCGCGATGTACAGGTGGCCGCCCGGCTGCGGTTCGCAGTCGATGTCCTTGATCAGCCCCTTGAAGGTCTCCATGCCGTCGCACACTTCCTCATGCAGGCGCAGCGCGGTATCCAGGCCGTAGCGCTGGATCCACTGCGAACGCTTGAGCCGGCCCGAGGCGCACTGTGCCTGGCCGCCGTTGCGCGTGCTGCAACCCCAGCTCACGCGGTTGGCTTCCAGCACGGTGGCCTTGATGCCATACTCCTGCGCGAGGAAGATCGCGCAGGTCAGGCCGGTGAAGCCCGAGCCGATGATGGCCACGTCCACGTCGATATCGTGGGTGACCGGGCCGTCGTCCGGCGGCGGCTCGCCGGCGGTGCCGATCCAGTAGGTGGGGGCGTACTCGCGGCCCTGCCCGGGCGTGGGCGCGACCAGCGGGTCGTAGGCCGGGTCGTACGGCTTCGAAGGCGCGGTGGCGTGGCCTTCGGGCAGGATCAGTCTTGCGGCGGTGGCATCCATGTCTGTCTTCCTCGTGTGCCCTCTGTGGGGTGCCGGATTCAGTTGCCTGCGCCGTTCGCCGCGACGGGCGGACGGTCCTTGCGGTACGCGTTCTTCACCGCGATCTTGCCGTCGCGGAAGGTGAACACGTCCACCATGCGCGCCTCGATGCGGGTGCCGTCCGCCTTCGTGCCGCGGAAGGTGGATTCGCTCACGCCGCGCTCGCCGGCCACGAAATGCTCGCCGTCGAGCCATGCCGCGTCGGGGAAAGCCTGCCATGCCAGCTGGAAGCCCTCGCGCACCGCCTCGCGGCCTGCGAAGCTGCGGCCGAACAGCTCGCTGCCGGCCACGGCGTGGAACACGCAGTCCTCGGCCATGAAGCGCATCAGCGCTTCGATATCGTGCCGGTTCCAGGCGTCGCTGAATGCTTGCAGGGTGGCCTCGGTGACGGGGGTATTTGCCATTTGGATCTCCTTGATGTTGTGTGTGATTCGCGCGTTGCGCGGACCTGTGCGCCTTATGACGTCAGCATAGTGAGGTGGCGCGCAATGCTGTAGGGCCAGATCCCGTAAATCGTTTGGGCCAGCGGCCACCGGCTCACCCGAAGCTGCGCATCAGGTACACCACGCCCAGCATGTACAGCGCCACGAACGCCGTCTCGGCGGACATCAGCACGATCGGCTTCCAGCCGAGTTCGGCCAGCTTCTGGAACGAGGTCTTCACCCCCAGCGCGGCGATCGAGATCACCAGGCACCAGCGCGAGACTTCGGAGCACCCCGCCGCGACGGCCGGCGGAATGCCGCCCAGGCTGTTGACCAGCACCAGCGCGGCAAACACCAGCAGGAAAACCGGTATCAGCGGCGCCCGCGCGCCGCCGGCCACGGCGCTCTTCTTGCGGCGCGCGTGGAAGACCAGCGCCAGCATCACCACCACCGGCATCAGCATGGCCACGCGGAACATCTTGGCCAGCGTGGCGGCATCCGCCACCTGCGGCGAGATGATGTAGCCCGCGCCGACCACCTGCGACACATCGTGGATCGAGCCACCGAGAAACAGGCCCGCCTCGTGCCGGCCGAGGCCAAGGTGCGTGACGATGAGCGGATACAGCACCATGGCCAGCGTGGAGAAAGCGGCGATGCCGATGGCGGTGAGCAGCGTGTAGCGCTCGTTCTCGGCGGTTTGCGGCAGCGTGGACGAGATCGCCAGCGTGGCGGAGATGCCGCAGATGCCGGTGCCGCCGCCGGAGAGCAGCCCGAGCATGGGCGGCAGCTTGAGCGCGCGGGCAAGCAGCACGCCGAAGGAAATGGTCAGCACCACCGCCCCGATCAGCGCGGCGACGCCGGACAGGCCAAGGTCGCCCACATCGCTGGCGGCAATGCGCACGCCCAGCAGCGCCACGCCGACCCGCACCAGCTTCTTGGCCGAGACCTCGATGCCGGGCAGGCATCTGGCGTTCTCGGTCAGGAAGTGGAAAGCGATGCCGATCAGCAGCGCATACAGGAACTGCGGGCCGCCGTAGTGCTCGGAGACAAAGGTGGCGGCCAGCCCGATCACGCCGCACAGCATGAAGCCGGGCAGCAGGGCGCGGGTCCGCGCGAAGGCGGACTGGGGAATGGCGGGTAGGGTGTTTGCGGTCATGGCGGCAGCCAGGTAGTTTGAAAGCGGCCGGGCAGGCGCGGGCCTGCCGCTGCGGCAAAACGCGGCGGCAGGCAATGCGGACTTGCCGGGAGTGAATCCGCGATGGCGCGCATCGCGGAAGCCGGATCAGGTGGAGCCGGCGGATCGGGCGGATCGGGCGATGGGCGTGTCAGTCAGCCCGCCGCACCTCGCCCATCGGTGCGGCGGTGATCGCGTGCTTGCGGCACAACTGGCGCACGGCATAAGCGATCAGCAGGATGCCCAGGCTGGCCACGCCGAGCAGCAGCGGAGTGCGCTGATCGGGGATAAAGGCCATGGCGACCACGATCCCGACCATGCCTGCGATGGCGACCCAGGTCAGGTAGGGAAAGGCCCACATCCGCACCTTGAGCCGCTCCGGCGCTTCGCGCTCAAGGCGGGCGCGCAGGCGCAGTTGCGAGAAGGCGATCAGGATGTAGACGAAGATGGCGACCGTGCCGTAGGAGTTGACCAGGAAAGCGAACACCTTGTCCGGCGACACATAGGACATCACCACCGCACCGTAGCCGAACAGCGTGGCGAACAGGATGGCCCGGACCGGCACGCCGTTGCGGCTCAGCTTGGCCAGCCCCTTGGGCGCATCGCCACGCTTGGTCAGCGCGAACAGCATGCGCGACGAGGCGTACAGTCCGGAGTTCAGCGCCGAGAGCACCGCGGTCAGTACCACGGCGTTCATGATCTGCGCCGCCGCCGGGATGCCCATGGCCTTGAGCGCGCTGACGTACGGCGTGGCGATGCCGACGGAGTTCCACGGCACCAGGCACACCACCAGCAGTACCGAGCCCACGTAGAACACCAGCACGCGGGTGATGACGGAGCTAGTGGCCTTGGCCACCGCCTTTTGCGGCTCGGCGGTTTCCGCCGCGGCGATGGTGACGATCTCGGCGCCGAAGTAGAACCCCGTGGCCGCTACCGCGCCGGTCAGCACCGGCATGATCCCGTTCGGTGCAAAGCCCCCGTGCACGGTGAGGTTGGCGACGCTGGCGGTGGTGGCGGGCCACATGCCGAGCACGAACAGGCCGGCCAGGAACAGGAACACCACGATGGCAGCCACCTTGATCGAGGCAAACCAGAACTCGAACTCGCCGAAGGACTTCACCGAGATCAGGTTGGTCAGCGTGAGCATCACCAGCAGTACCAGGCTGATGGTCCAGGCGGGCACGTCCGGTAGCCAGAACTGCACCAGCGTGGCCCCGGCCACGGCCTCCAGCGCGACCACGATCACCCAGAAATACCAGTACATCCAGCCGGTGAGGAAGCCGGCGAGTTCACCCATGGCCGGGCGGTCGCGCCAGGCCTCGCGGGCGTATTCGTAGAAGGAACCCACGGTGGGCAGCGCGCACGCCATCTCGCCCAGCATGCGCATGACCAGCACCACCAGCAGGCCGGTGATGAGGAAGGAAATGACGGCGGCGGGGCCGGCGGACTTGATGACCACGCCGCTGCCGACGAAAAGGCCGGCGCCGATGACGCCGCCCAGCGCGATCATGGTCATGTGGCGCTGCTTCAGCCCGTGCTTCAGGCCGCTTGATTGCTGCTGTTCGGTAATCACTGTGTTGTCTCCTGCACTGCACAGGGTCGCGCGCCACGGTTTCTATAGTAGGTCGGCGATTGGCTCGCCGCCGGGTCCATGGTCGCGCCGGATGACGCCGGTGCGGGTTGCGGCAGGCGTTGCGTATCGCATGCGGCGCCTGCCGCGGGGGGCGGAAACATCCGTTGCCCGGAAGGCCGGGCGACGGATGTTCACGCGCTTACAGACTTGGCGCTCAAACGTAGTCCTTGTACTTGTCGAGCATGCGCACGGGCTTGGCGAGCGCATCGCGGCGGAACGGGTCGCCCAGCTCGCGGGTGCACATGATTTCGATGATGGTGGTCTTGCCGTGGTTCATCTGCAGG
>NZ_JBFTSG010000053.1:0-68060 GCF_056399885.1 Cupriavidus sp. 01L45
TCTTGCAGTTCTCCACCGCGGCAAACGAACTGCCACTGACTGCGTTTCGTCTCCGCGAACACGAAGGCTTCGTCTATGTGTATGACTTCAACGCGTGGTGGCGCCACGAGATACGGGTGGAGCGGCGTAGGCTGCGGCAACATCCTGGCGGGCTGCCACGTTGCGTGGCCGGTTGCGGGCCTTGCCCGCCAGAGGACATGGGCGGGATCGAGAGCTATATGGCGGCCAGGGACGAACGCAGTGAGTATGAGTTCCTCGATTGGCTCGAGTCGCTGCGCGAGCGTCCAATCGTGCTGGAAGATTTACGCGAGGAGGTCGGCCAGTGGCTGGATCGGCGCTTCGACCGCCGGACCGCCAATAATCGCTTGCAAGAGATCCTGGCATAGACTGGCTGCCCGGACATGCGTGGGAGAGCGGTTCGTCAAACGCCAACAGATGGCCTGGCGGCCACGGCACGCGCACGCACTGGTACAAATCCGGACTGCCGTGCTCAATGCCCAGATCCGATCGCACATTGAACGATGGTATCCCTCCATCGCCAGAGCAGAAAACCACCGCATTGCCGCTTAGTCAGCCCCCGCTTTGGCTCGGTCTCCTTCAAGGGCGGTGATGTGCAGGAGGTCGGCTCTAGCCGCTAGATTTGCATCGGAGCGGACGGGATGCCGAGCACGGTGTGCGTCGCATCGTGCCCGTTGACGTCGGCGCACGCGTCCTCGCGCAGATGCGGCAAATTCCCCGCCGATGTAGCACTAGGATTGACATCGAGGATGCCGTGGGATTGATCAGGGCAAAGCAACCGCCAAGTAGGGATCAAGTTTCGGCAGTGCGGGCGGGGGGGCGCAATCCTCCAGGGAGGTGGGCATGTCAAGCGCTGGATTTCCGTATGCAAAAGCCTGTGTTATCGCTACTCCCTTCGTTTACTGATCGTAGCCTGCAATGCGCGCTAGGACGCTGGCAACCGCGAGCAGGCGTGCGTCATCCGCATAGCGTCCGATCAGTTGGGCTCCAATTGGCAGCCCGGCGGGGCCAGTAGCTATGCGCAATGAAATCGTGGGCAGGTGCAGTGCTGTCCAGAGTGCGCCGAAACGTGGCGAGCCCGAGTCCATCAGGCCTAGCTCGGCTTCGCCGTCCGCGGCGGGGTAGAGCAGCACGTCAAAATCGCCGAACATGGCGTCGGCTTGTCGCGTACCTACATGCATACGGCTTCGTATTTGCAGGTAGGCCTCTGTGCTCACGGTCTCCCCACCGGCCAGGCGCGTTTGCAGGCGCGCACTGAGCTGCTCGTGATGTTGCGTACGCTCATGGGCGAGCGATTGCCGGGCCTCATAGGCGAACATGCTGCTCTGCAGATCGATCAAGGCTTCCAATTCCTGCGGCAGTCTGCAGCGCAGCACGCTTGCGCCGGCCCGCTCGGCGCGTGCGGCGATCGCGTCGAGGGCGTCGTGCGTTTCGGGGCTGGCATGCTGCCACTGACTCGACAGGCATACGCCAATGCGTGGCCTCAACCCCAGTTGTTCGGTGACGCGCGTCTGCGCCAGGCCAAGGGAGAAGAAGGCGGCGTCCGCGACGGTACGGGTCAGCAGGCCCACCGTGTCCTGGGTATGGCTGAGCGTCTTCACGCCCCCACTACTGATGAGGCCGAAAGTCGGCTTGTAGCCGACAACGCCGCAGTACGCCGCCGGGCGCGTGATCGACCCGGTAGTCTGCGTACCGAACGCGACGGGCACCATGAAATCGGCGACGGCGGCTGCGGAACCGCTGGAAGAACCGCCCGGCGTGCGCGCCAGGTCGAGTGGGTTACGGGTTGCGCTCGGCGTCTGCGTGGCGAATTCGCTGGTGGCAACCTTCCCAAGTATGACGGCACCGGCCTCATGCGCCGACGCAACGCAGCCGGCGTCTGCTGCAGGACGATGCCCGGCATAGATCGCTGCCGAGCCATAGGCCGTATCGTAGCCGACGGTATCGATGATGTCCTTGACGGCGACAGGAATGCCGCGCAGCAGGCCACCGGGGCGACGATCCGCCGCACGCGCCTGGGAGAGAGCCAGATCGGCATCGACCGCCACGAAGGCGTGCACCGCGCCGTCGCGCTCTTGTATGCGATCGAGACAGGCTCGCGTCAGTATTTCGGCGGTAAGGTTGCCTCGCTCGATCCGGGCGGCCGCCTCAAGGGCGGTGAGACGATTGGGGGTGCGCATGAGCTGGATGGTCTTAGTTTACAGTGATGCCGGCATTGCGGATGACAGCCGCCCAGCGATCATGTTCCTTGCCGACAAAGACGGCAAAGGCTTCGGGCGTATCGCCGACGGGCTCCGCGCCCTGGGCCAGCAGTTGCTCGCGTGTCTTGGGATCTTTCAGGATGCGGACAACTTCCGCATTGATGCGGCTGACCACTTGTTTGGGCACACCGGCTGGCGCAAACATGCCGAACCAGCCTTCCACTACGTAGCCGGGCAGGCCCGACTCGGAAATCGTGGGAACGTCGGGCAGCAGAGGCGATTTCCGCGCCGAGGTCACGCCGAGGGCAATGAGCTTGCCGGAGCGGATATGCGGCAGGCATAGCGGGAGGTTGCAGAACATCATTTGCACGCGCCCGGCGAGCAGATCGGTCAGCGCAGGGGCACCGCCCTTGTAAGGCACGTGAAGGATATCGGTCTTCGACATGGACTTGAACAATTCGGCCGACAGGTGCTGGCTGCCACCGGCGCCTCCCGATGCATAGCTGTATTGCTGTTTGTGCAGCAGTGCCAGGAGTTCCTTGACTGAGCGCGCGGGAACGCTAGGGGGAACCACAAGCACATTGGGCACGCTAGCTACATTGACTACCGGCACAAAGTCGCGTTGGGGGTCGAACTTGAGGTTGGTGTGGAGGCTGGCGTTAATCGCGTTGGTGCTGGCCGCGCCAAAGAGCAGCGTGTAGCCGTCGCGCTCCGCAGCGGCAACATAGCCTGTGCCGATGTTGCCGTCGGCGCCCGCCCGGTTGTCAACCACGACAGGCTGGCCCCAGGCCTCACTGAGCCTGGTCGCAATGATGCGCGCCAGGGTGTCGGTCACGCTACCAGCGCCGAACGGTACAACCATATGGATCGGCTTGACTGGGTATTGCGAATGTTGTGCCACGGCGGGGAAAGGCAGGAGGGCGCTGAAGCACACTGCGGCGATACTTCCCGCCAGGGTACGGAACAGGGCTTTGAGATTCATGTTGGAGTTCCTCTGGGCAAGAATAGCGGGGACATCGAAGGCAATCTTATGCTGGTCTATTCGATAGATCCAATATAATATTCCAAGGAATTCATTCACTTTTATGTATCAATGGCTCTCTCGTTGCACGCACTGCGCCTCTTTGTTGTGGTGGCCGAAGAGCTGCATTTCGGACGTGCCGCGGCGCGGCTCCATATGGCACAACCGCCTTTGAGCCAGCAAATCCGGCAACTGGAAGCAAACGTTGGTGCGGACCTGTTTGCGCGAACGACGCGGTCGGTCCAGTTGACGGAGGCGGGCAGGGTGCTATTCGACCGGGCAAGGCAATTGCTGGCCGATGCGGACGCCGCCGAGCAGGCAGTGCTCAGGGCAGCGCACGGCGAGACGGGACGGATCTCGCTGGGATTTACAAGTAGCGCGGCGTACCGCCTCTTGCCACGCATACTGTCTGCTTACCGCAGTGCTTATCCTGCCGTGGCATTCGATTTCACGGAGGCAACGTCAGCCGAGCAGTGGGATGCCTTGCGCTCCGGCAAACTCGACGTGGCGCTGCTTCGCCTGTCCACACTGCCGGTGGAAACGGATTTCGATGCGTTCGAAGCCGATCGTGAGCCGATGTTGCTGGCGTTGCCGCTCGGGCATCCGCTCGCCGCTGACACTGCGGTGGCGCCAGCGGCGCTTGATCGCCTTCCGATGGTTGSATTCAGCGCCGTCGGCTCAACCTATTTTCGCGACTTGAGCCAGAAGATCTATCATGCGGCCGGCGTGCAGCCGCGCATCGAGCAGGAGAGTGTACTCCCGACGATACTCGCTCTGGTCGAGGCCGGGCTAGGCGCCGCGCTGGTGCCCGCTTCGGCGGCGGAAATGCGCTCGGCACGCGTGACATACCGGCCGTTGCAACCGGCAAAGTCCAGGCGAGGCGGCACTATCGATGCCGTGTTGCACTGTGCACGCCCGCATGCCAGCACCAACATGGCCGCGCTCGTATTTGTCAGGCTGCTTGCCACGATGAGCGCGTCGCCGGCACATACAGGCCAGGCAGGATGAACGGAAGGCATTGTCTTCCGCTTTGGGGGCTGCGTTGATTGAGCCGAAGGCACCAATCGCCAGCGCCCACGCATCACTCGGCCACTCGCCGCTCTCGCTTTGATTAGGACCTCAAGAATGGCTGACTCCGCGCCTCCCACCCTCGACCCTGCCCAGGAGGTTCGCATCGAGGCCGTACATGGCGGATTTCTGTACCAGCACCTGTATGCCGTCGGCTGTCTCCTCGCCGCCGCTCGCCTGAACGCGACGCAGGTCGTCATCGAGCGCGACGAGGATATCGAGGTCGATACAGGGCAAGGCCGCACTTACATTCAGGTCAAGAAGCGCAATCGACCGATCATCCGCAGCGACATCCAGTCCGCATTCAACAGGTTCGAGGTACTTCGGGAAGAGCACCGCCAAGGGCGCCGAGCGGGCGCGGCGACTTTCGCGATCGTGGTCAATCAACTGTTGGGGCCTGAGTTGGCCTCCGATGTGGCGTCTGGGGCGATTTCGCCGGACGTCGAGGTGATGTGGCCCGGCCGACCGCCAAACTCCGTGTTTGCGGGCTTCCCGCCGGCTTGGTCATCGATTGATGATGCCCTGGCATGGTGCGTTCAGGCGGCGTCGACTGTCCCGCTAGCGATGTTGGCGCCGGACTCGCTGGTCTGGAAACTCGCGGGCCGTGTCCTGTCCGCCGCGGCAGGCACGGCGCCACACGCCGACCATGGCCGAGCAGGAGACAGCCGCCGTACAGGCCGACTTCGACGCCGCCCAGCAGGCGCGCGCGGCGCTGCAGGGGGAACTGGACGCCGAACGCCAGGCCCACGCGGCCGCGCAGGCGCGTCACGAGGCAGGAACCCGCCAGGTCGAGGCGCTCGAGCGGCAACTGGTTGAGTTGCGTACCCAATTCTCGACGGAGCTGGAGCGCACCCGCGCGCAGGTCGCGGTGACGCAGGAACGCGCCGAGGCCACCGAGCGCCGCGCGTTGCGCGAGATCGACCAGGAGCGCACGCTGCGCCAGAAGGCCGAGCAGGCGGTCGCGGACCTGCGCGCTGAGCTGGCGGCGGTGCAGGCGAGGGCGCAAGACGCCGCCGTGGCCGGTGCCGAGGAGCGGGCGCGGTTGCAGGCCGGGCGCGACACGCTCAGCCGGCAACTGGCGGAGGCAGAGCAGGCGCTCGGACGAGGGCAGGCGGCACAAGAAGGGCTGCGCGCCGAACTGGAAGCGGCGCTGCGGCGGGCAGAGCGCGCGCAAGCCGAGACCACCGCGACGCGCCGCCTGGCGACCCCCAGGCGCCAGGTGCCAGCGACCAAAACCAAGTTCACGTTCAAGTTCAAGCCGGGGCCGGCCTGAGGGGTGTGGGCGGCAGTAGGATTTGTCCACCGCGCCATGGGATAAACCTGTGGACAAATCGCGCGAGGACCAGATGCCCGGCGGGCTCCTCGGGTCTGATTAATTTTTGAGCGGCGGGGTGACCACGTGATTCCCAACTCCAAGCGAGCGGGTTGCGTTACACCAGCGATCCGCCGGACCAATGTTGAGGCCTAACGGTCTTTGAGACGACAACGCAGGATCCTGCTCCGCAGCTTCCTCAAATCTGTGCACCTAAAATGATGTCGATCGAAATCGAGCGCGCCGAAGCGATTACCTGGATCCGCATTCAGTTGGCTACCCGGACTTGGCCCTGGCTCTACCGGTTTGCCTGGCTGGCGAAAACGCTTGCCCTCCGGAAGACGTTGGCGGGCCACACGGATATGCGGAATTCCTTGCAGCGCTTCGGGACAAGACCCACGAACAGCACAATGACTTCCGGTCGTGGGTTGGCGGCGTATTCGACCCAGTTGGCTTTGATGTGAATGCGGTCAATGCGAGGCTGCGGGCGATTCGGTGACGCCTGCTGGCCTTTTGTGTCAGATGAGACCGCGCCAAAGCGGGGGCTACGGTCAGTCTTACCTCAGAGGATAATGAGACACCTACAGTGTGTACACGCCCCTCCCCCGCAAGCGATCTCCGTTTTCCAGTTGCGAATCCGCCTGCGGGGATTGACCCCGCCGCTTTGGCGACGCGTCCATTCCTTGAGCGGTGGGAGACGAACTGGAGAATCCGGATGGCCCATGCCGCATGGCGTCGTGGTTTCGGCCACCGCGTTTCACATGGTTCCGTTACGAGCCCCAAAGGCGTTGTGCCCCCAAAAGCACAAAATGGCAGTGCTTGTGCGCAAGATGCCTTGCACGCCGAGCCGAAATTCGTTCGCCCATTTGCGCCAAGTCCTCGCATTCGGGAGATAGGCGCGGCCAAGACTCCTTC
The DNA here is from genome assembly GCF_056399885.1 of Cupriavidus sp. 01L45. Classification (NCBI taxonomy): domain Bacteria; kingdom Pseudomonadati; phylum Pseudomonadota; class Betaproteobacteria; order Burkholderiales; family Burkholderiaceae; genus Cupriavidus; species Cupriavidus sp. 01L45. The sequence continues at coordinate 6,536 of NZ_JBFTSG010000053.1, forward strand.
AAGAGGAAATTGAATGCCGCCCCCTTGAAAACCGGCGACAGATTGCCTAATTTAATTTCGCCCAGGCAGCCGCGATGTTGCGCGCTGCGTGTTTCTGTTTGTTTGCCAGCAGTTTGGCAGGCGAGTGGGAGCGCATAGGCCCGTTCGCCTCCTTGCTGCATCAAAGGAGGATACGATCATGAGTGATCTCTTTTTCGGGACCGACCTCTTCAGCGAGTTCGACCGCCTGCAGCGCCAGATGGCGAGCTTGTTCGGCGGTTTCCCGTCCAGCATCCGCTCCGAGCGATCCGGCGCGTTCCCTGCCGTCAACGTTGGCACCACGGAAGATTCGATCGAAATCGTCGCATTCGCTCCTGGCATCAAGCAAGACAAGCTTGAGGTGTCGATCGACAAGGGCTTGCTGACGATCAGCGGCGAACGCGAAGCCGCGCACTCGGAGAATGACGCCGAGGTACGGCCGTACGCGCAGGAGCGATTCGTCGGCCCCTTCCGGCGCATCGTCGAACTGCCACAGAATGCTGACCCCGACAAGGTACAGGCGCACTACGCCAACGGCTGCCTGTCGATCAGCATCGGCAAGCACGAATCCTCGAAGCCTCGGTCGGTCACTGTCCAGTAACGTGAGGAGAATGCCATGAGCGACACTACCCAAGTGGTTGAGCGCGGCCAAGGCGCGGTGGCGCAACGCCAGGAAGAGAGGCCAACGCGCAAGATCACGCTGCTTCCCGCTGTTGACATCTTCGAGGACAGCAACGGCGTCACCCTTTGGGCGGATCTGCCGGGGGTCACCAAGGACAGACTCAATGTGAGTGTCCATGATGGCACCCTGAACATCGAGGCGGAAGCCGTGGTGCCGACCCCGGCCAACCTGCGAGTGCAACACGCGGAAATTCGCGAGCCGCACTTCGCCCGCGCGTTCGCCTTGAGTCCAGAGTTCGATACGTCGAAGATAGACGCGCACTTGCAGGATGGCGTGTTGAAGCTGACGATCCCGCGCCGAGACGAGGCACGGCCACGTCGCATCGCGGTTAGCGTCGGGTAAGCTCTGTCGTGCCATTCACGGGGTCGAAACGGCAGGGTGGCGTCCGGGTGGGCGCCACCGTCGGCCCTTAGAAGACGCGGATGACCGTATCGGCGGCCTCACCACCAGGGTTGGGTCTTGCGGCGTCGCCGGTGGCCGGGCGCGACCGGTCGTTGCCGGCGGTCATTCGTACCCATCAACTGAGCATTCGGCAGGAGGGTAGGATGAAAACGGAACTGGGCAAATGGAACCCCTTCAAGTTCCTGCGGAAGACGACAAGTGACAAACAACCGATGGGGGATGCGTCCAACGTGCCCGCGCCGAGGCACGGCACGCCCGACTGGCCTGACGTTGCGCGACTGTTTTCTAGCGATCCCTGGCGAGCGATGGGAGAATTCCTGCACGAACCGTTCGCGAGCTTCGGTGGTTTGGATCGATGGTTCGGCGACTTTAGTTCGTCTCGCTTCCAACCTCGGATCGATGTGGTCGACGATGGCACTGCCCTGAGAATCACAGCTGAGTTGCCGGGCATGGACCGCGAAGACCTCCAGACCACCATCGAGGATGGCGCGCTGGTGTTGCGGGGCGAGAAGAAGCAGGACATTCGGAGCGAAGAAAACGGCTGCTACCGCCTGGAGCGAGCGTACGGCGCATTCATGCGCAGTATTCCTCTGCCGGATGGTGTCGACGTGGATCACGTTGACGCGAAATTCGAAAAAGGACTGTTGACACTACGCCTCCCCAAGACCGGGTCGTCGCGCTCTGCCGTAAGGACGATCGAAGTGAAGTGAGATGATGTCTGCAATCCTGAGGAATCGTATGTATTTGCGCGAAGCGTGCTCCACGCAGGCGGGCAATCCTGGCGGCCGTGGAAGGGGGCGGCTGACGCGGAACGCCAGAGGCGGGCGCAGCCCCTTTGGCGCGCGCGGTGCTTGCGGCTGCACGCTACGGGCTTCCAATGGGGCTCATTGCAGCGGCGAAGCAAGGCGCGACGTTGCGTTCTTGAAATCGCCGGACTCGCCCCTATTTTGGCGGCAATGTACTGTCGGATGGAGACTTCCATGGAGTTCAATTCTGAGTGGCTGACGCTGGGCAAGCATCGGGTACAGCTCAAGTGCGCGCGCGGCTTCCCTACCGAGCGAACGCGGAGTGTGGCGGAGCTGGCCAAAATGGCCATTGAGAACAACCTGAGCGCGGGGGCCCGCTTGGTCGAGGTCACCGCAGAGGGCGAGAAGGCCTATGTGATCAGTGTCGGCACGACCTTCGCGAAAGACAGGGAGGCAGCGCCCCACCTGGAAGTGGCATTGGCCACAATGTTCGGCCTAGCGCCCGAGCAGGTCAACATAGACGTCGTCGTGGTAAGTCAAACGGAGGTGGATATGCACTTTGGCGTGTATGAGCGGATGCTGGCCGAAAAGCTTGGCGCCGTGCCACCCATTCAGTGAAGCGCCAGAATCGGGTTTCTGGGCCAGTGACGCTTGTGCCGCGAATCCAGGCATCGGCGTTAAGGCTTTCAAGCACGAACAGTGTCAGGACTGGTCGGCCCGTCAAGCTCATGATCACAGTGATTGGATGAGGAGCAAGGCTATGAACATCCGTCCACTACACGATCGCGTCATCGTCAGACGTCCAGACGCAGACCACAAGACGGCCGGCGGCATTGTCATCCCCTAAACTGCCGCCGAAATGCCGGACCAGGGCGAAGTCCTGGCCATCGGTCCCGGCAAGCGCCTGGGCGATGGCCGTGTCTGCGCGCCTAGCGTGAAGATCGGCGAGCGCGTGCTATTTGTGGTAATCGTCCTTTTCCTGCAGATTGATACGGTTATAGTCAGCCCCGAGGGGGTGGGTTGCAGCCCATTCGCCTGACCTTATTGCGGCCGTCCGAGCACTTGTCGTACAGTTTTGTCCCGAACGACACCCAGAAAGTGCAGATTTCGGCATTTGCGTATCGCTACGTTGGCAAGATGCGCCGCGGTCGGCCTACAGCTCGTTTTCCTCCGGGCCTTCGGTCGGCCGTTGGACCGGTTTTGCTGCCGTTCCGCGCAATCTCCTTCAGTACGTGTGCGAAGCTTTCTCCGCGCCGTTGCTGTCGATCGCCAGCCTGAAGACGCTGTACGGTACATCACGGGCACCTGATCTGCGTAACGCTCTCAGGAGGTGACTGCGGCGGTGTGGTATGCGGTACTTGTCGTGTGCTTTATTGAAAAGTATTGCACCGAGTGCTAGATTTTCTCATCTGATTTCTGGCCAGCTACATGAAAAGTCCTGCGCAGCGTGTCTTCAAAACGTCCTGGTTCAGCAAGACGGCAAGCAAGGCTGGAATCGACGATGCTGAATTATGTGAGGCTGCACAGGAACTGATGCTGAGCCAAGGCGATGATCTAGGCGGCGGCGTTTGGAAGAAGCGGCTCAACAAGAACAGGCATCGCTCAATTGTCCTCAACAAGGTCGGCAAGCGATGGATATTCACCTACTTGTTCGCGAAGAAGGACCGGGAAACATTAGCGATAAGGAACTGGAAGGGTTCAAGAAGCTTTCCAAGGATTACGCGGCGGCCTCCGCGTCGCAGATCGCTGGACTGCTCGATCAAGGGGAGCTACTGGAGATTTGCCATGACTGCTAAACGATTCAAGACCGACGCCTTTGAGGCGATCCACAGCGCCGCATCTGGCCTCCTGAAGGCGAAATCCATCGACAAGAAAACCATGCGCGAGTATGACGACTTGTGCCTGGAGGAACCGCCACACTTCGAGGCTAAGGACATCGTTCAGATCCGCAAATCGGTCAAAGTGAGCCAGCCCATTTTTGCTCGCTACCTGAACACAAGTACGTCAACCATTCAGAAATGGGAGAGCGGGCAGAAGCAGCCTAGCGGGATGGCAGCCAGGTTGCTGCAAGTCGTCCAGAAGCATGGTTTGGAAGTGCTTGCTTGAACCCCGACTGCCCGGTCAAGGGCTGACAGGGTAAAGGGCGCCACGGCGCCCCTCGTATATTGGTGTCGCAGTAAGAGACGTGAAGAGGCTCCTGGGTCTACGGGTGGATCAGGTCAGGCGGCCGGAGAATAGAATTGCTGCGCAGCGGACGCAGTGCTCCCCTCCGGACCTCAACCGATTAACTGGATCGAGGAATTGGCGCCCTACAACTGGAAACCCTCTGGCGCGGCCGGATCGGCATCAACCGTGGCGTCGACGTCGTCCTTGCCAGTTGCAGCCTCGGCGACCCGGCATTGAACCGCTGTCGCGCATCAAGCGGAGCGAAACAATGAACCAAGCAAGCGCGGGCAAAGCCGAACGCAAGATCTCCGAGACGATTCTGGACTTCGGCGAGCCGCTTCTGTCCGAGGCCATTACCGAAGACACGCCGATCGCCGTGGTGCGCGAGACATACAAACTGGTGGTGCTTGTCTGGAACGCGCACGTCGCAGCCACGCCCCGCTGGGGAGATCCCAGTTATCTGCAGATGCTGCGACAGATGGCCGCCGCGCCGCAGATGCCACCGCAAGGGCGTGCATGCATCGAGACTCTCTCGCGCCGATGGCGGGAGAAGTTCTCCGACGCCAAATAYTGCGTTGGAGAATGGCACGTCAGGATCAAGCATGACGATACCCTGAGCTTTCTTTGCGACGCCCGGGAAGCGCCGAGGCGGTAGTCCGTCGTCGCGCGCACTGTCCTCGCAACGGTGGCGACGTCGCCGCGTATCCGCGAATCGAGTCCGACATGGAGACCGCGCCAAAACGGGGGCTGACTAAGCGGCAAGATGCGCGTGACCATCGACCATCCCGAGTTGCCGGGCGCGCTCAAGGCGATCGCCGCCAATGCTGCGCAATCGATCTGGCAGGCCGCCAACGAGGCCGCTAGCAGTGAGGGAAGCGTTGCCTGCCCGCTTGACAGAATTTGACCTGCGGCAATTTTTTCAGCTCACTAGTGCTGACATCGCGGCAATACGGGAGCGGTTTCGGCCAGAAAGATGCGCCGCGGTCGGCCTACAGCTCGTTTGCCTCCGGGCCTTCGGTCGGCCGTTGGACCGGTTTGCTGCCGTTCCGCGCAATCTCCTTCAGTACGTGTGCGAAGCTTTCTCCGCGCCGTTGCTGTCGATCGCCAGCCTGAACACGCTGTACCAACGACGCCCGACGTTGTACGAGCATCAGCAATGGGTCAAGGAATCACCAGCCAGGCCGCTTTGCTGGAAATGCTCCGCGTACAAGCCGCCGCAGCGGCACACGTGGATGAACTTGTCACCACCGCTCAGCGATGGCTCTACGATCGGTGCCGCCTCATTCCCGGCCAACGCCAGATCACCGACATGGCACGGCATGCATTTTCCGCCTACAAGGCGCAAATGCTCGCAGCGGTCAACCGCGCAGTGCCGGCGGCCACGCTGCAGCACTGCATGGAATCTGTCCGCAGTCCACGGGCTGACGGCTCTGCAACGCACCTCGAGTGGATCAAGGCGCCTTCCAGGGTGGAATTTTGCCACCGTCCTCGGCTAGACTGGCTGGCCCTTCAGAGATTGCCGAGATCCTGTATGGCTACCGTCGAGCGTACCGCCTACCCGCGTTTCCCGAAGGTTTTCTCCACCAAGGAGCTACAGGCGTGCTATACGCTGGATGCCGAGGAACTGGAGTGGGTCACCCGCTCAACCCGTGGACAAGGTCCGCGACTTGGCTTGCTGGTGCTGCTGAAGGTCTTTCAGTAACTGCATTACTTCCCCAACCTGGACAGCATTGCCGTCGTCGTGATCGACCACGTGCGCGCCAGCGCTGGTCTGGCGCCAGATGCCGCGTTTGGCTATGACCGCAAGCTGTCCCCCACGCTGTACCGGCATTACACGGCGGTGCGCGAATTTCTAGGCGCCCAGGCGTATATTGGCACCGATGCCAACAAGGTCACGATTCGCTCCGCGCGCGAAGCCGCGGAAACGATGGACCAGCAGGTGGACATCATCAACGCCCACCATCGATGCGCTGATCCTGCACCAGGTGGAGCTGCCAGCGTTCTCCACCCTAGACAACATTGCCGAGCAGATTCAGACTCGCAGGCAGTCCGCGCTGTTTCGATGTTTCGCAAGGCGCTTGTCGGATGAGGAACGGCAGCGGCTGGACCGGCTTCCGACCCGGGAATTCACCAACCGCCTGACCGCCTACAACAACATCAAGCGCCACGCGCGCCGTCCATCACGCAAGCATCTCAGCCTACTCATAGAACACCTGACCTTACTCGACGGTCTTGGCGATTTCTCTTGCGCGATCGCAGGCGTGCCAGCCTCGAAGCTGCGCTCGCTGGCCAGCCAGGCCATGAGCCTGGACGCGGCCAATCTACGGGAGATCCTGCCTGAGAAGCGCTACACGCTGATCGTCGCCTCGCTCAACCATATGCGCGTGCGCACCCGCGACGATCTCGCGGAGATGTTCATCCGTCGCATGGGCGCCATCCACAAGCGGGCGCGCGACGAGATGGAGCGCATCCAGTCCCGTCAGCGCGCGCAGATGGAGAAGCTGGTCACCTTGCTCGACGGCGTAGTGGATATCGTCGCCGACGGCCAGGACGACGCGCTKATCTGCCGCCAGGTGCGCCGCTTCCTCGCGCCGTCCGGCGATCTGGAGCAGCTGCGCGAGAGCTGCGCCGAGGTGCGGGCCTTCAGCGGTAACAACTACCTACCGCTGCTATGGCGGCATTTCCGCGCGCACCGCTCCGTGATGCTGCGCCTGGCCCAGGTGCTGGAATGGGAGTCGACCAGCCAGTCGCGCACGCTGCTGGCGGCACTTGCGGTGGTGCTGGACAATGCATCTCTGCATCGCGAATGGATCGCCGCCGACGTCGATGTGAGCTTCGCCTCGGAACGATGGCGCAAGCTGGTGCGCCGCCCCCACGACTAGGGCGCCCCCACCAACCGGCGGTACCTGGAACTCTGCGTGCTCTCGCATATGGTCAACGAGCTGCGTTCCGGCGACTCGTGCGTGGTGGGGTCGGATGCCTTTGCCGACTACCGTGCGCACCTGCTGCCCTGGCGCGAATGCGAACGGCGCCTGCCCGAATACTGCGCCAAGCTGGATATGCCGGCCAACGCACAGGGATTCGTGGCGCATCTACACCAATGGCTGACCGACACGGCGCGTACGCTGAATGCCAGTTTTCCCGACAAGCGCCAGCACGTCACCATCGGGCAGGACGGCGAACCCGTGCTCAAGCGGACAATCGCCAGGGAGATCCCGGCCAGCGTGATCGCCCTGCAACAGGCGCTGATCCGGCGCATGCCGACGCGCAATCTGCTGGACGTGCTGGCCAATATCGAGCACTGGACCCACTTCACCCGGTACTTTGGGCCGCTCTCCGCCAGCGATCCCAAGATCCGCAATGCGGCCGAGCGCTACCTGCTGACCATCTTCGCCATGGGCTGCAACCTGGGGCCCACCCAGGCCGCCCGCCATATGGGGGATCGGGTCACGCCGCACATGATGTCGTTCGTCAACCGCCGGCATCTGAGCCTGGAGCGCCTCGAGACATCGCAGCGGGAATTGATCGGCCTGTATCTGCGGCTCGACCTACCCAAGCACTTGGGGGATGGCAAGACCGTCGCGGCTGACGGCACCCAGTACGACTTCTACGACAACAATCTGCTGGCCGGCTACCACTTCCGCTACCGCAAGATGGGCGCGGTGGCCTACCGGCACGTGGCCGACAACTACATCGCGGTGTTCCAGCATTTCATTCCGCCCGGTGTATGGGAAGCCATCTACGTGATCGAGGGTCTGCTCAAGGCCGGCTTGAGCGTCGAGGCCGATACTGTGCACGCCGACACCCAGGGCCAGTCGGCGGCAGTATTCGCCTTCACGCATCTGCTGGGCATCAACCTGATGCCGCGCATGCGCAACTGGCAGGATCTGAAGCTTTACCGTGCCGATACCAACACCAAATACAAGCACATCGACCGGCTGTTCTCGGACACCGTGGACTGGGAACTGATCGCCTTCCACTGGCAGGACCTGATGCAGGTAGCGCTATCGATCCAGGCCGGAACAATCTCCTCGCCGCTCCTGCTGCGCCGGTTCGGCTCGGAAAGCCGCCGCAATCGCCTGTTTCTGGCGGCGCAGGAACTCGGCAAGGTGCGTGCGCACGGCGTTCCTGCTCGAATGGATTGGCAGCCGCGAACTACGCCAGGAGATCACCGCCACCACCAACAAGATCGAGTCCTACAATGGCTTTGCCAAATGGTTCGCGTTCGGCGGTGACGTGCTGGCCGAAAACGACCCCGACGAACAGCAGAAGCGCCTGCGCTACAACGACCTGATCGCCTCGGCCTTGATTCTGCAGAACACGGCGGACATGATGCAGGCCCTGCGCGCGATGGTGAAGGAAGGGATCAAGATCGACGTGGCCGATCGGCTTCCTGAGTCCCTACCTGACCAGCAACATCAAGCGCTTCGGCGACTATAAACTCAACCTGGAGCGGGTGCCGGAAGCCTGGATTCGCGATAGCCTCTTCGCCGCTCCCGCCCATACCGTCCGCAAGCCTCGCCATGCCTGACACCGATACCCCTTACGGCAGGGTCGACGCCGAGGCGTTGCAAGCGCTTCGAGACACGTTCGACACGACCACCATCCTGCGCGTGGTGGAGCAACTCGATGCGATCCGCGCGCGTTGCTGTGAGCCAGCCGGGCTGCGCGACGATCTGCTGCGCTTGCACGGCATGGCACATACTCTAAACGGCGCCGCATTGTCGTATCCAACCACTGGTCCGACCATCGTGGACCAAGCCGAGGCCATCATAGAAGAACTGGACGACTGGATCGTGCTGCTCAAGCGCGCCGTGCAAGCGCTGCGTCCACTAGAGCCGCTGCGCCCCCGCGACGATGTCTAACTCGGCCAGGTCGCTTGCCCGTCGAGACGGCGCATGTAGCCGGCTGCGACAAAGCGGCAGAACAGAAGCCGGAACGAGCTGGAGCAGCGTAGCCGCGTCCACTACGCCCTTTGGCACACTTTTCCCGATTGCAGCGATGCGATCAGCGGGCAGGATACGTTGCCCTGGCGGGCATGGCAGGCGCACACCAGCTCGCACAGCACGGTCTCCATGCGTCGCAGGTCGGCCAGCTTTGCGCGCACGCCGTTGAGCTTGCGTTCGGCCAGGCTGCTGGCTTCCTCGCAATGGGTGCCGTCCTCCAAGCGGAGCAGTTCGACCCGCTTCATCCTTCGGGGTGGGGCATGCCCGATGGACAACTGTTAAGTCATTGATTTTTCGAAAAACGCAGTCCGGTGAATTCCGATTCCTCACAACAGGCCGCCAGCTTGTGCCAAAGCTGCCGTCAGCCGCTCCTGCAGCGCCCGGGCGTCTAGCGGAGGACCGGCGGCACGACGCCATGTCATGGCATTTCCAAGCAAGTGGTGGCGCCCCGTTGCAATCACCGGCGGCGACGTTCCGAGAGACTGAGGCCTCAGCAGCCCTAACTTCACGGAGACATAACATGCCTATCATTGTTTGCGAATGCAAGGTCGGAATCGAAGCTGGCGTCAAGGCCAAGATTGCCAGCGAGTTCACGAGCGCGATCAGGGAGATCATCCTTTCGCCGCTCGACTTGATTAGCGTCGTATTCCATGAAGCCACGCCCGACAACCTCTACCGTTCGGGAGAGCCCACTTCCGAAACGCTCATCTTCTGCCACATACGTGATGGGCGCAGCGACGGCGCCATACTATCGCTGGCCAAAAAAGTGAGCTCGATCTGGAGCGCGTGCACGGGGGCAACGGAGGACGAAGTCGAGGTTCTCGTCACACTGTATCCCGCCAAATACGTCGTGCGCGGCGGTGAACGCCTGCCCGAAGCCCCTCGCGTGTGAGATGCGGCCATCGTGCATCTGCAGGCCGGCGACCCAGAGCCTGCCAGCCGGACCGCACTACCGAGCGATTCAAGCCGATCCCCCAGCGGTCCGGGCGCGCTCCAACTGAGTCGTGAATCTAACGCCCGGCGGTTCGCCAGCCATGAGGCTCGAAGAGCGCTTGCCCCGTGCCGTTAGATTCAGTCAGCGAGCGCCATGCTCGGACTACCCGGGGCGAGGTATCGGCCCCGCCGCATCCCGAACCTCATACCGAAGATAGGAGAAGATAAGTCAATGAAGTCAACCCGCCCTAAGCTGGCAACAGCGGATGCCGCCTGATGCGGACTTCCTGATTCATATTATGAGCAAAGTCATCATCACATGTGCTGTCACCGGTGCGATTCATACGCCCTCAATGTCACGGTATCTACCGGTCACACCGGAAGAAATCACTGAAGCCTCGGTCGGCGCGGCCGAAGCGGGCGCCGCGATCATTCACCTTCATGCACGCGATCCTGTCACAGGCAAGCCGGACCAGAGCCCCGATGCATTTGGCCGATTCTTGCCGCAAATCAAGGCACGCACCGATGCAGTGTTAAATATCACAAGTGGCGGCTCGCCCTACATGACGATCGAGGAGCGCATTCAGCCGTCAATGCGCTTTGCGCCCGAGTTGGCTTCACTCAATATGGGCTCGATGAACTTCGCGCTGTTCCCAATGCTGGCGCGTTTCAAGGAATTTAAGCATGCCTGGGAGCGCGAAGCGCTCGAAGCCAGTCGTGACCTGATTTTCCGAAACACCTTTAAGGATATTGAATACGCCCTAGCGCAATGTGCCGCCAATGACACGCGCTTCGAATTCGAGTGCTACGACGTGAGCCACCTCTACAACTTGGCGCACTTCGTCGAGCGTGGTCTGGTCAAGGCGCCGTTCTTTGTTCAGACCGTGTTCGGCATCCTGGGAGGTATCGGCACGCATCCTGACGACGTGTTGCACATGAAGCGGACGGCCGACCGGCTGTTCGGCAATGACTATCACTGGTCGGTGTTGGGGGCAGGCAAAGATCAGCTTCGCCTTGCAGGAATGTCTGCCAGTATGGGCGGCAATGTGCGCGTCGGATTGGAAGACAGCCTGTGGCTTGGACGGGGCACTCTGGCCGAGAGCAACGCCGCACAGGTGCGGCAGGCGCGCCAGATTATCGAGGGGCTTGGACTCGAAATCGCCAGCCCGAACGAAGCCCGGGAAATCTTGCAATTGAAGGGCATTGGGAACGTCAAGTTCTGAGAGAAGGAACAGGGGCGGCGTTTTTTGCCAAGCAAATCGCGTTGCGAGGTCCATGGGGCTGAGCGCCGAGATCAGGCGCGCCGGTGCGGCCGACGCTGCAATCGGCCAGGAGTGCCTTTCACCGAGATGTGGCGACGCCGTCGGCTAGACCTAAATCGCCGATCTACTGTGCTTGATGCCGGGCCCCTCGCGGGCCCGTTGTCTTGGCTCATCGCATCGCTATTGCTTCAGACCAGCACGAGTCGAGCCAAGATGCACGATGCGCGGGGGCAAAGCGAACGCGGTTGACGTCCATGCGTCAGCGACCCTCTCCATAAGGGGTATTCACCAGCGACTGATTCGCTTGCGAGGTCAATCGGCCGCGCGCACAATGAGGCTGGACGCAAGGTCGAAGTGGAGGTAAGCAATGCATGGTCACCTTGACTCACAAGCTGAATACCGCGAGGTTGGGGGCGAACTCATATCCGGCACCATTGTTGACTCGCGCACCACCCATGTTGAAGTCCTCGCGCGTCGGGCGACCGGGCCCATCTCTTGGCGTTTTCGTCAACCGCGGCTCGCGCTGTTCTGGTTTCGTAACGGCCTTAAAGAGTTGCATCTGCAACTCGACGGCCGCCGCATCCACTCGGGAATAACACAAGGAACAAACCTTGCGCTGTTCCCGGCCTCGATTTCAGTCGAAGGAGAGTTCGACGTAGCCCCGTGCTTCGACTACACGGTGGTCTTCCTTGACCCGGCCATTGCCTCCGAAGCCGGCTGCCACTTCAATCGGCCGTTGATTGCCTTTGGCAACGAAGATCTGCAACGTGGCCTTTCGGTCCTATGCCGTGAGGCGCGCAATGCAGACAGCCTTTACGGGTTGTTCGCCGAAGGCTGGGCAATGCAAGCACTCGCCCTCCTGGCGCGGGTCGACGGCAGCCAGAGAGCCGCCATTCGGCCGTGCGGTGGCCTCGCACCAAGCAGCTTGCGGCGCGTTATCGACTACATCGAGGCCGACTTGTCGCGGCCGTTCACAATCAAGGGCTTGGCGCAAGTTGCCGGTGTCAGTCCCCGACATTTCATCCGGGCTTTTCGCGAAAGTGCCGGGCAGACGCCTTTACGCTTTGTGTACGGTTTGCGTCTCGAGCGGGCCAAAGAGTTCCTCTTGGATCCTCGTCGCACCGCAACTGAAGTCGCCCTGGATTGCGGCTTCAGCCACGCTCAGCACTTCAGCACCGCATTTAAGAAGGCGACCGGCGTCACGCCATCCGATTTCCGCAGGGCTGCGATGCGTTAAGCGGCCCCGGGGTGCCGTAGTGGCGTTGGTCATCGTGATTTCCTTCAAGGACAAAGTTCGGTGGATCGCACATCAAACTAATCCAGACTTCACGGTGGTCACCCAGAACGAAATGGCCGCCGCGCGGCACAATACCTAACCCGCTTCCTGGGACACCAACCGATGGAGAGCTCATGCTCGAAATACGTCTAGGTTGTCGGTCAACCATTCCGTTAACGAACGTGGGGCCTTTCCGGTCAGTTCCTCGACCGTTGAGGTCGTTTCGGCGATCACAGACTCCCGGAACATTTGGTCGAGTCCAACCAAAAGATCGGCTACGAGCGGAGCAAGTCCGGCGCCGAGCAGAGCCTCTCTCTGCTCGGCAGGCGAACGTTCGACGTAAGTAACCGGATGTCCAAGTAGGCGGGCCAACTCCTCTGCCACCTGGTTCATGGTCCACGCACGTGGACCAGACAGGTGGTACGCACGTTGCGACGCCGGCTCGATTTCCTCGAGCAATGCAATGCGGGCCACTTCAGCAACGTCGCGGGTATCGATGAAGTTCACACGCCCGTTACCCGCTGCGCCGGCCCAGGAACCGGCGGCGATGTGTGGCCCCAGACGCTTGAGCACATGGCTGAAAGTGCTAGGGCGCAAGACGGTAGATGCGATCGGCTGCTGCGCCAAATGCGCTTCGATTTGCATGTGCCAAGCGATGGGAAGAAGTCGGGTCGCGGGACCAAGGGCGGACAGTTTGACGATGTGCCGAACGCCTGATGCAACTGCTGCATCGATCAACGCGATTTCGTTGGCGACCTGTTCGAGGGAGGTGCCGTGCGCGATGAAGAGCCGGTCGATGCCGCGTAGGGTCTCCTCAAGCGTGTCGGCGCGTTTGAAGTCGACCTTGAATGGGATCACCCCTTCGGGCAGTCGCGCTGTGCTGGGTTGGCGCGTTAGCGCGATCAGGTCGATTGGGTCAGCGGCGAGCAACGCCGTCAATGTAGCCCCAACGCGTCCTGTTGCCCCCGCGATGGCGATCCGCGGTTTCTTGATCTTAGCCTTGGAGGGGTTGATCATGGTTAGTACCTCTAAGATGTATCATGGAACGAACGATCCACATATCTTGGAACGATCGGTCCAATTTGTCAAAGGGTATTTGAATGAGCGGTAAGCCGCAATACGACGAAGGTGCCGTCATTGATGCAGCCCTGGATGCCTTCTGGCGTCACGGATACGCGGCTACATCGATCAATGTGTTGACGGAAGCGACCGGACTATCACGTTCAAGCCTTTACCAACGTTTTAAGGACAAAGATGGCCTGTTCCAGATGGCACTTGCAGCCTATACGGATCGGGTGCTACAGAGGATGAAGTCATACGAGGGCGACAGTGCCCGTGCGCGGCTCGAGGCGCTGCTGCGGGGGCTGCTGCCGATGGGGTCCCGTCGCCCCCCTGGTTGCCTGCTGGCACGAAGTTGTGCCGAGCTAGTCGATCTGCCGGAAGCAGGGCAGGAGGCGGCGCTCTCGGGGATGAGTCAGCAGCGCGATCTGCTCGAAGGTCTGCTTCGGGAAGCAATTGCAGATGGCGAACTGCCAACTGATGCAGATGTCGCTGCGCTGGCTTGGTATTTTCTCGGCGTGATGCAAACGATCTTGAATTTGCCGCAGGCGGGTGCTAGCAGGGGCGAATTGGACCGCATGATCGCCGTTGTGATGTTGGCGTGGCCGGCGACCGGTGTCGCACAAACGAGATCTTGAGCCTATACAGGCTCGATGGCCTCAATGTGACCGCGACTTCCATCATCATGGCGCCAACGAGGCGCAGGATGGATGCGTCGTTGGGGAAGATACCCACCACGTTCGTGCGCCTACTCGGAATCCACGTGCCGCTTCGCATAGGAGCCGCAGTGCATTTGCGTTCTGGGAAAACAGGTGCATGTTGCATAACCCGATTGACGACTACCACGGATTCCGTCGCGTCATGCACCGGATCACGCTGGCGGGAACGAGCCCAGTTCGGGCGGCCTAGTCTAGTGATAGTTTTCGCGCGAGATCAGCGCTCCAGGCTATCGCTACGGTACTGTGCAGGTCTTCGACATGGTCCAGACGCATGCAGTTGTCCTGGCGCGCGGTGGACGTGAGGGGGACGCGCCGTGTATATCCAGAATTGGAACTCGGCATTGTCATATTTGCCCATGCTGCACTTGGTTGTAGAGCCCAACTTCTTCGGTGCCCGGCATGCAGCAAACTCTGTATGGCGGCAGCGCATTCTGCTGCGGCTGCCGCCAAACAGACCATAGCGAAAGTGGAGGCGTTAGCCGAAATCAAGCTCCATGATCGGACCGGAGCCGGCGGCGATCGCCGCTGCCAGAGATTGTATTTCGGGTAGCAGCTTCTTGAAATAGAAGCGCGCCGTCGCGATTTTCGATGCATAGATCGGGTCGGCAGAGGCGGCGTTGACGAGCCCGATCGCAGCCATACGTGCCCACATCCATGCTAGACCGACATGACCGGCAAGCCGAAGGTATGATGCAGCAACGCTTCCCAAGACGTGAGGATCCGCCTTGGCTTGCATCGATACTTCGTGCGTCGCATTCCGCAACACATCGGTCGCGCTCAAAAGCGGGGCGGTGAATTCCCGCAGGACTGGATTATCGGCATTCGCGTTGATGAACTCGGTGACGATTGCAAGGAACATCTCCAGCCGTGTGCCCTGGTCGAGGAGAACTTTGCGTCCAAGGAAGTCCATGGCTTGAATGCCGTTGGCACCTTCGTAGAGCGGGATGATACGTGCGTCACGAAGATGCTGTTCGACCTGGTTATCCACGATATAGCCATGTCCACCAAGGACCTGCATTGCCAAGCTGGTACATTCGACGGCGAGGTCGCTGCTGAATGCTTTAACGATCGGTGTAACCAGCGCAGAGAGTTCTGCCGCCTGATGCCGAATCCCGGAGTCATCGCCGAAGTGCTGGGTGTCGGCCAACTGGCATGCCCACTGCGCGAATGCTCGTGTTCCTTCGATATATGCTTTCTGAGTCAGCAGCATACGGCGCACATCAGCATGCTCGATAATCGGATCCGCCGGGCTGTTACGGGCCGATGCTGTTGGGGACCTTCCTTGTGTGCGGTCCTTTGCATAGCCCAGTGCCTTCTGGTACGCCGCCTCCATCAGTCCGATTGCATTGACTCCGACAAGGAGCCGCGCGTGGTTCATCATAACGAACATAGCCGCGAGCCCCTTGTCTGGCTCGCCCACCAGATAACCTGTTGCACCATCGAAGTTCATCGTGCAGGTGGCGTTCGCATGGATGCCCATCTTGTGCTCCAGGGAGCCACAAGTGACTGCGTTGCGTTCGGCCAGATCTCCTTCAGGCGACACCAGGAACTTTGGAACAAGGAAGAGGGAAATACCCTTGACGCCGGGGGGCGAGTCCGGTAACCGGGCGAGTACCAAATGGACGATATTGTCCGTGAAGTCATGTTCGCCTCCCGAAATGAAGATCTTCGTACCGGTTATGCCGAAGGTGCCATCGGCATTCCGTACAGCACGGGTGCGCAAAAGTCCGAGGTCGGTGCCGCAATGCGGCTCGGTCAAACACATGGTTCCCGCCCATTCGCCGGAAGCTAGCTTCGGCAGGTAGAGCGCCCTCTGCGCGTCCGAACCATTTGCCGCCAGGCATGTGTAAGCCGCCTGCGACATACCCGGATAAGCCGCCCAGGCCATGTTAGCACCAGCGAATATCTCCATGACAGCCGCATTGACGGCGTTCGGCAGTCCCTGCCCACCATGCTCCGATTGACATGCCAGTGCGGTCCAGCCTGCCTCAGAAAATCGCTTGTACGCGTTCTTGAATCCCTCAGGCGTCGTCACCACACCTGACGAAGGCATGGTGCAGCCTTGGAGGTCTCCAATGCCGTTCAGGGGCGCCAGAATCTCTGTAGCGAACTGACCTGCGGCTTCGATTACCTGGTTGATCGTGTCGGGATCGGCAATTTCGGCAATTGCGGAGCCGGTGGACACGTCGAGCAGCTCATGCAGCACGAACTGAAGATCGCGGAGGGGGGCGTGATAGTAGTTCATAAGGGCCGGGTGTGCTGGCAGCCGCATGGCTGGCCAGAGAGAAATCGAGAAGGGCTGAGCGGGGCGCTATGCATTGCTTTGCTCAGCAACCAAGCGCGAACGCAAGTCTCTACGCAGGATCTTGCCCACCGTTGATTTGGGCAGGGCATCGACAAACGTAATGTGTCGTGGCACTTTATAGGCGGCAAGATGGGAGCGACAGTGTGCCTCCACTTGTTCCGTGGTGAGCGCCATATTGCATGGGACGATGAAGAGGTGCGGGGCCTCGCCAGAACGGTCGTCAGGCACGCCGATACAGGCGGCCTCGAGGACATCGGGCATCATAGCGACGACGGCCTCGATCTCATTCGGATAAACGTTGAAGCCTGAGACGAGAATCATGTCCTTCTTGCGGTCGACCATTGTCATGAATCCCAATTCGTCCATGACCACAATGTCGCCCGTCCTGAACCAGCTACCATCAAGGAACGCTCTCCGTGTTTCGTCCTCCTGATTCCAATAGCCGCTGAAGAGTTGTGGTCCCTTGATCAGAAGTTCGCCGGCAACACCGAGTGGGACGTCGTGCCCACTTTCATCTACTAGGCGAACGTCGGTCGAAGGCACAGGAATGCCGATCGACCCACTTCGGCCAGGAGGATTGAAGGTGGCGCTCGGTGAGGTCTCTGTAAGGCCATAGGCTTCGGTAACAGGGGGAGCACCGGCCGCGAGCCATCGCTTTGCAATAGCGTCCTGGATTGACGCCCCGGCACCAATCACCA
The DNA here is from genome assembly GCF_056399885.1 of Cupriavidus sp. 01L45. NCBI lineage: Bacteria > Pseudomonadati > Pseudomonadota > Betaproteobacteria > Burkholderiales > Burkholderiaceae > Cupriavidus > Cupriavidus sp. 01L45. The sequence continues at coordinate 23,748 of NZ_JBFTSG010000053.1, forward strand.
AACGGGTAGCGCCGAAGTCTACGGAAATGAGTTCCGGTGTGTTCACCAAGCTGTTGAACAAGGTGTTGACCCCGACAAGCATTTGAAACGGCCGCCGCTTCAATTCAGCAAGCACAGAACCAGCCTCACGCGGATTGGGAACCAAGCGATTCTCACAACCGAGCGATAGCGCCAGAAGTGCAGTCGCAAGCGGGAAGATATGATACAGAGGCAGTGGTGTCACCATTGATGCCTCCGAGCCTGCTAACGGTGGTCCAACCCAAGTCAAAATTTGCGCCAAACTCGCGCAAACTGACTTGTGCGTGAGGACTGCCCCCTTGGAAACACCCGTCGTGCCACCGGTGTATTGCAGAATGGCGATGTCCTGAGCGGTCTGTGCAACTGGGGAAAGACTGCCTCTGTTTCCCTGCAGAATCGCTTGGGCTAAAGGTTGGCACGTGCGACCACCGGTCGTACCGGCTTGTTGAGCAGCGCCAGCGTCTTTTGCGAGTGCCACGAGTTGACCGACAATGGGTTTCATTCCAACAACCGGTGCCGTCAGCACCTGAACAATGTTGGTTTCCTCCAGCACGTGCTGCAGCGACGGCTGCAGTTGGTCGGCGACGATAATGCAGGTGGCGCCAGAATCCTGTAGCTGATGCCTCAATTCACGCGGTGTATACAGTGGGTTGACTGGAACCGCCACCATCCCTGCTTGAAATACCGCTGCCAAGCCTATCAGGAAAGCGGGGCAACTTGGCAGCATCAACGCTACACGGTCCCCCTTTTTCAATCCCGACTGCTGCAGAAAAGTCGCGAGCGCTTCAGACAGAATGCCGAGCTCTGCGTAACTAAGTGATTCCTCCAGGCAGGTTACCGCAGGACGCGTGGCGAACGAGGCCACCGCACCTGCAATCATGGACCCCAGTGTCGCTGTCGCGTCCACATCAATCTCAAGCGGTATCCCGGGCGGGTAGGAGCTATGCCAGCGTCTGGCTTCCATATTGATGTCTCTCAGTTGTTATACCCTGGTTAGACCCCAGGGTTGTTTCGCTCTGTTGCCATCTGCCCCACGGCTTTCCGAATGAAATCGACTCCGTGTGGTGAGAAGCATCGTGACGAACGCGCAACTCACTGGTAGGCCTACCGACCGAATTCTCGTGTCGGGGACTGGCGCAAACAGATGGCGCGTGGCTCTTTAGTTAACGATCGTTTTGCAAACATGCTAGGTTACCCACTGAGTGATGTCAACAAGTATTCGCGGTTGGTGATTTGACCTGCGCATGCCGTTTGGTGCCCACGGCATAGGAGCGGGACGCGAGCTGGGCGCCTTCGTGTCCCGAGGATGGCACTCAGGCGGGCCGAGAAGAGACAGCGCTTAGACGGGCTTCGACGGCCGATGTACAGGACGGCATCCGCGGCCCCCAGCCCTGGCGAGCGCAGGCCTGTATCTTGGGAATTGGCAGTCCGTTGCGCCGCAGCATCAACCCGAGGCAGAATTTTCCTGAACGATCGTCATGCTATAATTCGTGCCATGTCCTGAATTCGAAGTGAGCTGAAAATGCGCTACTCAAGCACGCACAAGCAGGAGACGCGGGAGAAACTCCTTAACAGTAGTCAAGCGATTGCAAAAAAGGGGGGATTCGATTCAACGGGAGTCGATGCCCTGATGGGTGCCATCGGGCTCACGGGGGGCGCCTTCTATAGTCATTTTGGCTCTAAAGCGGAACTGTTCGCGGAGGTCATCCAGCGGGAGTTGACCAACAGCGCTGAAATGCTCGCAGGCGAGGATGAGACGGCCGAAGATCATTTCGTGAAACGCATCAGAAGCTATCTCAGCAGTTCTCATGCGCTGCATCCAGAATCAGGGTGCGTCCTGCCGACCTTGGGACCTGAAATCGCGAGGTCTGGGCCAGCAGTCCGCGCCTCAGTGGAGGAAAGCGCGAAAAAGCTGCAGAGCAGTTGGAGGCAGCGTTTGGACGATCCGGATGCGGCTTGGGCGTTGATTGCGCAGTGCGTGGGTGCCATTTTGCTGGCCCGGGTGGTTGAAACCGACCGGACCAGGCAGCAGATTCTCGCTTCCAGCCGTCGCTTTCTCGGTCGGTCTATTGAACGGCTCGAACCCCTCAGCAAGACCTAAGCGGTGCCGATGTAGCACCCACCTCCTCCGGGCGCAGTTCTGCGCCCTTTTGAGATCTTCTCGGTGCGCGCAGATATGTGCGTGCATGCCGCGGTACCGCGCTGTCATTGCGACGGCTTCGACTGCCGAACCGGGCCGCACCGCAAGTGCTGTCGATGCTTCCGCTTCGGGGTCCGGCGCGCGAAGCCATGCAGCCAAGTGCGGTCGCGGCTTTTCTTCTTTCATCCTTACCATCCTCGCCACTTCGCGTGCCGCGCACAGGGTGCTCCTGAGCTTCTTCGTTGTAGGTGCGTTAGGGTAAGTTGCCCTTGACTCCTGCACGGGGGTGAAGTACTCTTTCGTTACTAAACGATCGTTTGTTAATAAAGGAGACAGAGATGGATGTCAGAGAGCAGAGGGTAGCGCTCGTGATCGGAGCGGGGGACTCCACGGGTGGTGCAATCGCCAAGCGTTTCGCCGCGGAAGGCATGGTCGCTTGTGTGACGCGTCGTACAGCGGACAAGCTCCAACCGCTGGTTGACTCCATTCACGATGCCGGCGGAATGGCCTACGCGTTTGGCACGGACGCGCGCAAGGAGGAGGAGGTGGTCGCCCTCATCGACAAGATTGAGTCCGAGATCGGCCCAATTGACGTTCTCGTATTTAACATTGGTGCCAATGTGCCTTCTTCCATCCTTGAGGAGACAGCGCGAAAGTACTTCAAGATCTGGGAGATGGCCTGCTTTGCAGGATTTCTGAACGCAAGGGAAGTTGCCAAGCGCATGGTACAGCGTCAACGCGGGACGATTCTCTTCACCGGCGCTACCGCGGGTCTGCGAGGCAAGGAAAACTATGCCGCGTTTGCGGGTGCCAAGCATGCGCTTCGCGCGCTTGCGCAAAGCATGGCCCGCGAACTCGGATCGAAGAACATCCATGTGGCCCATATTGTGGTGGACGGCGCGATCGACACTGACTTTATCCGTACCAATTTTCCGGACCGTTATGCATTGAAAGACCAGGATGGCATCCTGAATCCGGAGCATATCGCGCAGAACTACTGGTACCTTCATTCGCAACCACGCGACGCCTGGACCTTTGAACTCGACCTGCGTCCCTGGACTGAGACCTGGTAATCAAAACGTCTGACCAATGGGATAGAGACCGCTTCCGCACGATCGCAATGCCTTGCCATCCGAAGAAATTTTCCATTCTGTCTGTTGGTGGCCCAGCTTAGCGATGCGTCAGAGAGAGACGCGGTCATAGCGGGATGTCTACCCCGGTATTCACATCATCAAGAGGGCAGCATGAGGGAAGCAGTCATTGTCTCGACGGCACGGACCGGGATCGGTCGCGCCTATAAGGGTTCGTTGAACAACACAAAGTCGCCGACCCTCATGGGGCACGTCATATCGCATGCGGTTCAGCGTGCCGGAATCGCCGCGGAAGAGATTGAGGATGTAGTGATCGGTACCTCGATGCCGGGAGGCACGGCCGGCATGAACATTGGCCGTCTTAGCGCGCTAGCCGGCGGACTTCCGGTCAGCGTCGCGGGTCAGTCCATCGACCGGCAATGCGCCTCTGGCTTGATGGCGATGGCCACCGCAGCAAAGCAAATCATTGTGGACGAGATGGACGTGGTGGTGGCAGGGGGGCAAGAGAGCATCTCGTTGGTTCAGGACCGTTTTGTCGAATGGATGACGAGTGCGGCCGACACGGAATTGATTGAGAGGGTTCCACATGCCTATATGCCGATGCTGCAGACCGCTGAACTCGTCGCGGGGCGGTATGGCATTTCCCGAGAGGCGCAGGATGTTTACGCGGCGGAATCACAGCGCCGTACGGCGCTTGCCCAGGAGAGGGGCCGCTTTGCAGCCGAAATTGTACCCTTCCAAACCTCCATGGCTATCCAGGATAGGGAGACAGGGGAGATCAGTTTCCGTGACGTGCTACTGGACCGCGACGAAGGGAACCGTCCCGACACAACGGTAGAGGGGTTGGCAAAACTCAGGACAGTCATCGACCGCGGCGCTGTCACCGGAGGAAACGCAAGTCAGCTTTCGGATGGTGCCTCTGCCTCGGTCCTGATGGATCGCCGCTTGGCCGAGCGGCGCGGATTGCAGCCTCTTGGTATCTACCGCGGCATCGCGGTGGCGGGCTGTGCGCCCGAGGAAATGGGTATTGGCCCGGTTTTTGCGGTCCCGAAACTCCTGGAGCGGCATGGGTTGAAGGTTAGCGATATCGGTCTGTGGGAACTGAATGAAGCGTTCGCGTGCCAGGTTCTTTACTGTCGCGATCGCCTTGGAATCGATCCGGACCGATTGAATGTGAACGGTGGCGGGATTTCCATCGGGCACCCGTATGGCATGACGGGTGCAAGGCTTGTGGGTCACGCCCTGATCGAGGGCAGACGCCGTGGAGAGAAATACGTTGTCGTCACGATGTGTGTCGGTGGCGGAATGGGGGCGGCGGGGTTGTTCGAGGTAGCGTAAATCGCCATTGGATCACGGTTTTCGGTCACCTTAGATCTACCTCAGATCTATAACCGGTATCGCTGCGATTGCGATGCCACCATACAGAGGATCCAACCGAGGATAGCAATGAAAGACACGGCGTTTGGAAATGATCACGATTCGCAGAAGGCAGCACAGATATTCTCCCTTTTTGTATTAAGCGCTGAAATCGAGCTGGCAGGTGTCATCACGGTAGCGGCGGAATCGGCAGACGATGCGCGAGGAAAATTCGAAGCTGCCCGATCTGCTCACCAGCACTTGTTGTCGGTGAGTCCCGTACCTGGGCAGGCTGTATGACCGCGCTTGCGGAGCGTGGGCCGATTTCGACAGGGATCGTGGAGCATCCGTCGTCAGATCCACAGCAGGTAAGCGGGCTTTGCTAAACGTTCCACCCAAATTTCACCACGTCATATATTAGGAGACACCATGAGCGGCGTACGAGTTCAGTTCCACTTTGATTTCGGCAGCCCGAATTCCTACCTTAGCCACAAAGTCATTCCGAGTATTGAGGCGCGGCAGGACGTCCAGTTCGAATATGTTCCGGTGCTTCTTGGGGGGCTGTTCAGGCTAACGGGGAATCGTTCTCCCGCGGAGGCTTTTGCGGGTATCAAGAACAAGCCGGAGTTTGGGCGTTTAGAGATCCAGCGCTTCATCACCAAGCACGGACTGACCGCCTATCGGGACAATCCATTTTGGCCCGTCAATACATTGCAGATCATGCGCGGGGCTGTGGCTGCCCAGAAGAACGGCACCTTTATGCACTACGTAAATTCCGTGTTCGCAAACATGTGGGAACAAGGTTTGAAGATGGATGATCCCGCCGTCATCTCGGCAGCTCTGGATGTCGCCGGTTTGGACGGAAAAGGCTTCGAAGCCCGCATTGCGGATCCCGAGGTCAAGCAGATCTTGCTGGCGAATACCCAGAACTCATTCGAACGCGGTGCGTTTGGCTCTCCGACCTTCTTTGTCGGCGACGAGATGTTTTTTGGGAAGGATCAGTTGCGGGATTTGGAGGAAGAGATTGAGAATGCGAAAGCACGACTAAGGTAAGCGAACCGTTGCCCACGGCGCATCAAGATGGTGGGGAAGCGTGCACGCACGGTGAGCGACAACCATGGCTCTCAAGAGGGCAGAAAAATCTAGAATGGAAGGCTGGCCCCGCCGGGTACCACTCCAGGAACGAACATCATAAGGAGACGAGATGCAAATCGGTATCCCGCAGGAGACGCGGGCCGGCGAGACCCGTGTTGCCGCCACGCCAGAGACAGTCAAGAAATACGTCGCGCAAGGTCACGAAGTCATTGTCCAAGCGGGCGCCGGAGTCAGGGCAAGCCAGCCGGACTCGGCCTATGAGGCCGCGGGCGCCCGCATCGGCACCGCCGCGCAGGCACTCGGCGTCGAACTGGTGCTAAAGGTGCGCGCGCCGGACGAGGCCGAACTCGGCCAGATAAAGCCCGGTGCCACCCTGGTCGGCATGCTCAATCCCTTCGACGCCGAAAACAACGCGCGTATGGCTGCGGCCGGCATCGTCGCCTTCTCGCTCGAGGCGGCACCCCGCACCACGCGCGCGCAGAGCATGGACGTACTTTCGTCGCAGGCCAACATTGCCGGCTACAAGGCAGTGCTCGAAGCCGCCAACCACTACCAGCGCTTCATGCCGATGCTGATGACCGCGGCCGGCACCGTCAAGGCCGCGCGCGTGCTGATTCTCGGCGCCGGCGTTGCTGGCCTGCAGGCGATTGCCACGGCCAAGCGCCTGGGCGCGGTGATCGAGGCCTCCGACGTGCGCCCAGCGGTCAAGGAACAGATCGAGTCGCTCGGCGCCAAGTTTCTCGACGTGCCCTTCGAGACCGAGGAGGAGCGCGAGATCGCACAGGGCGCGGGAGGCTATGCCCGCCCCATGCCGGCCAACTGGATGCGCCGCCAGGCGGAGCTGGTGCACCAGCGTGCCAGCCAAGCCGACATCGTGATTACCACCGCGCTGATTCCGGGCCGCCCGGCGCCGGTGTTGCTCAAGGAAGAGACCGTGATGGCGATGAAACCCGGCTCAGTGGTAGTCGACCTGGCCGCCGCGCAAGGCGGCAATTGCCCGCTGACGGTGGCCGACCAGGTGGTCGAGCGGCATGGCGTGGTGCTGGTTGGCCATACCAACCTAGCCAGCATGGTGGCGGCCGACGCCTCGGCGCTATACGCGCGCAACGTGCTCGACTTCCTTAAGCTCATCATCGACAAGGAAGGCAAGCTCTCCATCGACCTCGAAGACGACATTGTCGAGGCCTGCCTGATGACCCGGCGCGACGAGATGGCATTGGCCAGTTAAGGAGACATTAATGGAAATGGTGAACCACACGGTAATCAACCTGATCATCTTCGTGCTCGCGATCTATGTGGGCTACCACGTGGTCTGGACGGTCACGCCCGCTCTGCATACGCCTCTGATGGCCGTGACCAATGCAATCTCGGCCATCATCATCGTCGGCGCGATGCTGGCCGCAGGCCTTACCGAAGGCCCCACCGGCCGCATCATGGGCACGCTGGCCGTGGCGCTGGCCGCGGTCAATGTGTTCGGCGGATTCATGGTGACCCAGCGGATGCTGGAGATGTTCCGGAAGAAGGCACCCAAGGCTGCGCCGCAGGCTAGTACCAAGTCCGTGGCCGATGATCTTGTGGCGGAGGCGGCACGATGAACTTTCTGTCCATGAACTCGGTAACGCTGTTTTACCTGTCCGCCTCGGTCTGCTTCATCCAGGCGCTCAAGGGTCTGTCGCACCCGGCCTCGGCCCGCAAGGGCAATGCTTTTGGTATGGCCGGCATGGCGATCGCCGCAACGACCACCGTGGCGCTGATCGTCAAGCTCAAGCAGGAATTCCTTCCTGCCGCCGCTGGCCAGTCATCGGTCGGCACGGGCCTGGTGCTGATTCTCGGCGCGCTGGTGGTAGGCGGCGGTATCGGCGCCTACGTGGCGAAGAAGGTCGAGATGACCAAGATGCCTGAGCTGGTCGCGGCGATGCACTCGCTGATCGGCCTGGCGGCGGTGTTCATCGCGGTGGCGGCAGTCGCCGAGCCAGCGGCCTTCGGCATCAGCACGCCGGGCTCGCATGCGATCCCGATGGGCAACCGCGTCGAGCTGTTCATCGGCTGCTTCGTCGGTGCCATCACGTTCTCGGGCTCGGTGATCGCGTTCGGCAAGCTCGCCGGGCGCTACAAGTTCCGCCTGTTCCAAGGCGCGCCGGTGGTCTTCGCCGGCCAGCACATGCTGAACCTGGCGCTGGCCGTGGCGATGTTCGGCTTTGGCGTGGCGTTCTTCCTCACGCAGAACTGGCAGCCGTTCCTGCTGATGCTGGCGATCGCCTTCGTACTCGGTGTCCTGATCATCATCCCGATCGGCGGCGCGGACATGCCGGTGGTGGTGTCGATGCTGAACTCGTACTCGGGCTGGGCGGCGGCCGGTATCGGCTTCTCCCTGAACAACCCGATGCTGATCATTGCCGGATCGCTAGTGGGATCGAGCGGTGCGATTCTGTCGTACATCATGTGCAAGGCCATGAACCGCTCGTTCTTCAACGTGATCCTGGGCGGCTTCGGCGGTGCGGCGACGGCCGCGGCCAGCGGCAGCGCCGAGCAGCGCAACGTCAAGTCGGGTTCGGCGGATGACGCGTCTTTCCTGATGAGCAATGCCGAGACGGTAGTCATCGTGCCGGGCTATGGCCTGGCGGTGGCGCGCGCCCAGCATGCACTCAAGGAACTTACCGAGAAGCTGACGGAGCACGGCGTGACGGTAAAGTATGCGATCCATCCGGTGGCAGGCCGCATGCCGGGCCACATGAACGTGCTGTTGGCCGAGGCCGAAGTGCCTTACGACCAGGTGTTCGAGATGGAAGACATCAACAGCGAGTTCGGCCAGGTTGACGTGGTGCTGGTGCTGGGCGCCAACGACGTGGTTAACCCGGCGGCCAAGACCGACCCGAACTCTCCGATCGCCGGCATGCCGATCCTGGAGGCGTACAAGGCCAAGACCATCATCGTGAACAAACGCTCGATGGCGTCCGGCTACGCGGGCCTCGATAACGAGCTGTTCTACATGGACAAGACCATGATGGTATTCGGCGACGCCAAGAAGGTGGTCGAGGACATGGTCAAGGCCGCGGGATAGCCGCATGTGCTGACGGTCGACGAACCGGCCTCAGCCCGCCCAGGTGGCCGCCTCCCTCGATTRCACCGTGCCGTCAAGACGTAGCGGCAGGGCTCGACGTGGTGCTGCTCGAACATCGGCGCAGCCGCCATCCAGAAAGGCCTGGCTACGGTGAGCAGCACCCTCGCCCGCCTGGTCAATAGTGGCAAAGCGAGCGAGGCCGAGCACGCGTGGACGGCTCGGTATCCATCGTGCAATACCCATCGTCGCCTATAACGGGCTGGCGACCTTCTCAAGTCGATGCAAATCGGCGCGGTGCTTAGGAGACCGCAATGAAGCACATAGAAGTTGTGGCGGACCGTGGCGTCATGCCCATTGGCCTTAACAGACCAGACCGGAAGAATGCCATCACTTTCGATAGGCACGGAGCCCTTGCTGAGTCAATCAGAGACGCAGGCAGGCGCGGCGAAGTTCGCGCTGTAGTGATACACGACAGCGAAGAAGCATTCACGAGCGGAAATGACGATGCCTCAGAGGCAACATCGAGCTTGGGACTTTGCCCGGAGTTCGGGTCAAGTCAATTGCCGCCGAACAACGTCGGGACGCCTAAGGCGATTGAGTTGCTTCTGCTTAGCGAGCCCTGCACCATGCAAGACGACGCTGAATGCGGCCTGATCGACATTGTCGCGGGAACGGCGTTAGAGCACACGATGGACCCTGGCGGAGTTCGGGCAATGCGTTCCCTCATTCGCAGAAGTGAAGATGAGGGAACGCTCGATCCTATTGACCTCAAACTGCCAGAGTTTGCCATCCGTCTCAGGTCCGCCGAACGCAAGAGTGCTTTCGCGGCCTTTTTCGAGTGTCGTGCGCCTGGCTTCTCCCTTTTCTCTTGAGAGGTGACATGGCGCATCCATCGCACTACGCGCAGACCATGCCTAAGAAGATTGCGGCGGTCTTCATACCTGGCGGGCGCGAAATCACGTATTTCCAACTGGAGGAGGGGGCCAATCGGGTTGCCAATCTTCTCCGCAGTGCCGGGATAAAGACCGGAGACGCTGTGCTCTTCTGCATCGAGAATTGCCCCGAGTTCCTGTATCTGGGATGGGGGTGTCAGCGCGCTGGCGTCGTTTTTACGCCGGCGTCAACCAAGTTAAGCGCCGACGACCTGCGCTATATCGCGCGCGATTGTGGAGCGCGCGCTGTGTTCGTTTCAGTGGCCGCCGTCAACAGCGCGGGTCTCTTAGCGGCCGATTTTGGTTCCGCAGCATGTTTCGCCCTTGGGGGCGATATTCCCGGTTTTGAGCGATTCGAGGACGCGCTTGGTGCGTGCCAAGTCACATCAATCCATGATCCCGCTCGTGGCAGGGAGATGATGTACTCGTCCGGGACGACCGGGCGGCCAAAAGGTGTGCGCAAGCCGATTCCTCCCATATCGTTCCGTGACATGGACCCGCGCGATGCTTCGTTTGCCAGCAAGCCGGGCGTCGATACGTCCATGGTCCATCTCTGTACATCACCTCTGTATCATGCCGCGCCGCACCGAAACGTCTCGGCGACCCTGGCGCTCGGCGGTACCGCTGTGGTCATGGAGCACTTTGATGCAGTTCAGGCTCTCCATGCCATGGAAAAATTCCGGGTTACCCACAGCTTATGGGTTCCGACGATGTTCCATCGATTGCTGCGCCTTGACCCAGGCATGCGCATGCAGTTTGACCTTTCCAGTCATCGTTTAGCGATCCACGGCGCCGCACCTTGCCCCATTCATATCAAAGAGGCAATGATCGAATGGTGGGGGCCGATCCTGGAGGAATATTACGCGGGAACAGAAGGGATCGGCGCCTGTGCGATCAGTTCGCTTGAATGGCTCGCTCACAAGGGGTCAGTGGGTCGTGCCGTCGATGGAATCGTTCATATCCTTGCCGACGATGAGAACGAAGTGGCTTCTGGCTCGACAGGAACGGTGTACTTTGAGTCGGATGCCAGGTTTGCCTACTGGAACGATACCGACAAGACTGCGGCGAGCAGAAGCAAACAGGGGTGGTGGACCTACGGTGATATAGGCCATCTCGACGAAGAGGGATACTTATACCTCTCGGACCGCCGCGATTTCACGATCATATCCGGCGGCGTGAACATCTATCCACAAGAGATAGAGAACATTCTCGTAACAAATGATCGCGTGCTCGACGTGGCTGTCTTCGGCCTGCCCGATGACGAGTACGGGGAAGCGGTACACGCAGTGGTTCAGGTCGAGCGGCAACCGGGCACCCCTCACGCGTTAGCTGAGGAGTTGAGAGCCCTTTGCCGCAGCAAGCTCGGTCCGGTACGGGTTCCGCGGTCCTTCTCGTTTGTACTCGATTTTCCGCGCCTTCCCACGGGAAAGCTTCAGAAGAAGCTGCTGCGGGACACATTAATTCGCTCGATGAAACCTTCGTCCGTGGGCATTTGAGCCGCATATCACCAAGACCGGTAACAGCTACGCAAGGAAGTTGTTCGTCGAGGCAGTCTTGAGCCACCCGCACCCCGGCACGCGTGAGCCTAGAGATCCAGCGTCGGCACGAAGGCATCCCGAAGGCCATCATCGATCGCGCAGGGGACGCGCAGCTGCGGCTATGTTGCCGCTATCGCAAGCTGGCGGCGCGCGGCAAGAGCAGGAAGATCGCGGTAGTCGCGTTGGCGCGCGAGCTGGCCGGGCTCATCTGGAACATCAGCCATGTCGTTGGCCGTGCCGCGAGAGGCGCGCACGGCGTAACACAGCGCTTCGACGACTCAGGCACTGTGGCTGCACCCACAACGCATGGAAGGCGCTGTGCAGGAAATCCGGGAACCGGTCGGGCATTCTCATCTGTACGCCGGTGGCGGCTCGCATTAGCGTGAGCGTGATGAAGGGAAAGTGCGGGTTGCACTGATAGGGAACGCCGTAAGCCTTGCGTGCCGGTCGCAATCTATGTTGGTGTATGCGCCCTTGGCGGGAATTGTCGCGGGCGAGGCATTGCCAAAGGCCTGGAATACCCCGCGGAGCAATATGGGCTTGTGGACAAGCGTGCCACCGGTTTCTTCGCAGATCGTCGGCAATTGCGTCCATGCGAGGTACGATGCCGGACTGCGAGGTCGAAATAGAACTCCGCAGTCTTGGACATGAGTTTTCTCCTGAGTCTGATGGATTTCCGATGTGTACGTCGAGTTTCCTCAGGCGGCAACGCTTTCCTCGGGCATCTGTTCGGACCCGAGAATCCGGGCGAGGCGCTGCCCGATCAGGTGGCTGGCATCCGCCATGATGCGATCGATGAGCTCGCGTACGCTCGGAATGTCGTCGATGAGGCCGGCGACCATCCCGCAACTCCAGGCACCTGCATCCATCTCTCCGTCGAGCATCACTTTCGGATAGACGCCTGCGACCTGCTCAAGGATGTCGGAGATCTGGATCTGCTCACCCTTGACTCGCTCGATTTCCAGGATCTTCTCGACGCCAGCGTTCTTCAGCACACGCTCCGTGTTGCGCAATGGGCGCATCACGAGTCGCGTGTCGAGCTCGGTGGCCGCGACGATGGCGCGCTTCACGTTCTCGTGAACAGGCGCTTCCTTGGTCGCCACGAATCGCGTGCCCATGTTGATGCCGTCGGCGCCGAGGGCGAGGGCGGCCACCAGGCTACGGGCGTCGGCCATACCGCCGGAAGCCACAAACGGGATCTTGAGCTCATTGGCGGCTCGGGGCAGCAGGATCATGTTCGGGATATCATCCTCGCCGGGATGGCCACCGCACTCGAAGCCGTCCACGCTCACCGCATCACACCCGATCCTCTCGGCCTTCAGAGCATGCCGCACTGACGTACACTTGTGGATCACCTTAACTCCAGCCGCCTTCATCGCCGGCATGTATTCCTCAGGGCTGCGCCCTGCTGTTTCGACGATGCGCACGCCTCCCTCCACGATCGCCTGGATGTACTCGGGATAGGGCGGGGCGGAAAAAGTCGGCAGGAATGTGAGGTTGACGCCGAAAGGCTGGTCCGTCATCTCGCGACATCTGGCGATCTCCTTCGCCAGCAGTTCTGGTGTGCGCTGCGTCAGCGCGGTGATGACGCCCAGCCCGCCGGCGTTCGAGACTGCGGCCGCCAGCTCGGCCAGGCCAACGAAGTGCATGCCGCCTTGCACGATGGGGTGTCGAATGCTGAACAGTTCGGTGATCCGTGTCTTCATGGGATTGAGTCGTATTGGTTGTGGAGTGGGTCCGTCTCAGAAGCGTCCCATGTAGGGCCTGAGATCGAGTTCGTGGGTCCAGGTATCACTCGGCTGCGTGTGCAGGTACCAGTAGTTGTCCGCGATTTGCTCGGGATTGAGGATGCCGTCCTGGTCCTTGAGCGCATAGCGCTGGGGGAAATTGTTGCGGATGAATTCGGTGTCGATGGCTCCGTCGACGACAACATGGGCCACGTGGATGTTCTTCGGACCCAGTTCGCGAGCCATGCTTTGTGCCAGCGCTCGCAGCGCATGCTTGCCACCAGCAAAGGCGGCGAAGTTGGCGGAGCTGCGAATGCCGGCCGTCGCGCCGGTGAACAGGATTGTGCCGCGGCCGCGTGCTACCATTCTGCGAGCCACTTCGCGGCCATTCAAGAAGCCCGAGAAACACGCCATCTGCCAGATCTCGAAGTACTTGCGACTTGCGCCCGGTCTCTTCCAGGATGCTGCACGGCACATTGGCGCCGAAGTTGAACACGAGCACCTCGATGGGACCGATCTCCGACTCGATCTTCTCGATGAGTGCGACAATTTCTTCTTCCTTGCGGGCATCGGAACCAAAGCCGTCGGCCTTGCTATCCTGGTCGCGGATCTTTTCGAACAGCGGCGTAAGCTTCTCGGCATCGCGGCGGGTGGCGCAGACAACGAACCCTTCACGAGCAAACCGGCGTGCGATGGCTCCACCGATCGAATTACCTGCGCCGATGACCAGCGCGCCTTTCAGGCTAGTGGGTTCCATGAACTCGCTCTCCTTTGATAAACGATTCGTTATGTAAAAGTACGTGCTTGCGCATCAGGTGTCAGGACTTCTCTCATGTAAAAAACTCTAGTTGCATTCGTAAGGCCCGGACCGCCCTCAGGCGGCGTCCAGCAGACCAGCGTATCGGCGTCCGACCACCCAGTGGTTCAGGCGTACCGCGGGCATTCGGATGAATTTCAAGTGTTCGCGCACGGTGGAATACCGCACGCCTACCATGTCCACGGCCGGCGGTTGCGCCAGCACTAGGCCGGCATAGGGGTGTTGCATCTCCTAAGCCTGTGACGTCTTTCGGACGGTGTGTGCTATCCCTTGCCGTGCGACGACGGGCTGCTAGCGCCCGCGAGCCGCGCGATCTGAAAGACATTCTCTGGCGAGACCTGGACATAGTCATTCAGTCCGCCGGACCGCATGATCGGATATGCCTCGGCTGTCTGATACACGCCGTCTTTCAGGAGTGTCTTGTCGATGTACACGGCCACCACTTCGCCCAAGACGAGCCAGCCACCTACCTTTTCGCCTTCGGTGTTTCGGAATTGCACGATGTCGATAACCTTGCATTCCATAGCCGCGCGGCTTTCGCCCACCCGCGGGACGTTGACCTTGCGACCCGCCACGGCCGTGAGGCCGGCGAACCGGAACTCATCCTCGCCGCGCGGAAGCGGTGATGAGGTCTGGTTCATCTGATCACCGAGTTCGCGGGTGACCAGGTTCCAGGTGAACTCACGCGTTTCTGATGCGTTTTGAACGCTATCCTTCCAGGCGATCGAAGAAAATCCGATGATCGGTGGGTCGTAGTTGAACGCGTTGAAGAAACTGTAGGGCGCGAGATTGACCCGCCCCTGCGCGTCGCGTGACGAGATCCAGCCGATGGGTCGCGGTGCCACCAGCGCATTGAGCGGGTTGTGGCTCAGCCCGTGGCCCTCGGCGGGCTCGTAGTAGTGAAAGTCTCGAACGGTCATAGTATGGGCCTTTCCGGCGCGGCAGCGCTATTGCGCCACCAGATTAAGGGTCTTTGCGATGTTGACAAACTTTTCGTTCTCTACGCGCAAGAAGGCCGCTGCCTGCTGCGGCGTCATTGAGTCCAGCTTGCGAAAGCCCTGCGCAGTAGCGAGCGCAAGGAACTCCGGGCTGTCGTTCCACTGCTGGAAGGCCCTGCTCAGGCGCGCGACAACGGCATCGGTTGTACGCGCGGGCGCGAACAAGCCCGTCCAGATGCCGAATTCGAAGTTCTTGAATCGAGCGTGCTCGCTCAGCGTCGCGACATCCGGCATGAGCGGATGTCGCTTGGCGCTCGCGAAGGCGATGGCCTTGATCCGCCCGGTCTGAACCATTCCTAGGATTGGCCCCGCAAGAGGAACAAACGCGAGGTCCACCTCGCCACCTGCGACGGCCGTGGCCATGGGAGCGATGCCTTTGTACGGCACCTCCAGCAACTTGACGCCGACCCGCTCCTGGAATTCAGCGGCCGCGAGATGAGCGAGCGTGCCCTGGCCCCAGTGGGCAATGGAAAGCTCCTTCGCGCCACGCTTTTGCATGTGTTCGAGGAGCGCGGTGAGGTTGTTGAAAGGACGATCGGGATGACTGACGAGGACCATGTCCGAAATCCCGAACGAACCGATGAGCTTGAAGCTGTCGAACGTGTACTTAGCCGAAGCGACCGTGAGCGGCGCCATCAGTAAATCCGGACCCGCCGTCGCGAGCAGCGTGTATCCGTCTGGCGACGCCTTCAACACATTCATCGCCGCGATGGAGCCGTTCGCACCGGGCATATTGTCGATCACGAGAATCTGCCCAAGGGCCCGCTCCAGCACGGGTGCGGATGGACGCACTGAAGCGTCCACCCCGAACCCGGGCGGGTAAGCGACCTTGATCAGGATGTTTTTGTTTGGATAGGGCTGCGCCATCGCGGCGGCGGCGCAGCAAAGCGCGACTACAACAGCGGCATCAAAGAGTCTGCGAGTCAGTGCTTTCATGTTTGTCTCCGTGCGCCGGTCAAACCGGTAAATTGTTGTGAAGGAAGGAGTCATGTCATAGACCCTGCGCCCTCGATCCTGAAGGGCGGTGACCGCCCTTCAGGCATCAGTTCAGCGAGGCGTAAACGCTCTTTTCAAAACCGTAGAACACGTCCACGGTTCTCGGGTCCACGGACGGCAGCGACTGCATCATGGCCAGGCCTGCGATGTTCCGGGTGGGGTCGATCCAGAAGTACGTATTGGCCAGCCCCGCCCAGGCCAAGCTGCCGGCACTGCGGCCGGTGGGCGCCGCACTCTCGTTGATCATGAAGCCCAGGCCCCAGGTCTTGGGCACACCGGGGAAGAATTCCACGTCGCGCGAGAGAAAAGGAATCTGCGTCGGTAACTTGCTCACGCGAAGCGGCCCCATGGCATTGCGCGACATCAGGGCCACCGTCTCCGGCTTGAGGATCTGGTTGCCGTTGCCCCGCCCCGCATTGAGGATCATGCGCATGAACTTCAGGTAGTCGTCGGCGGTCGAGTACAGGCCAGCGCCGCCCGACTCGAACTCGGGATCCTGCACTGTTCCGAGATCGATCACGGATAATTTTCCGTCGTCTCCGCGCAAATGCATGCCGGCCAGTCGGGTGCGCATGGCCGCGGTGATCTTAAACGCCGTGCTGTCCATGCCCAGCGGTCCTGTGATGTTGCGCTGGAAGTAGTCACCCAGGCGCAGGCCGCTGGCGGCTTCGATCAGCTGGCCCACCCAATCGATGCCGATGCCATAATTCCAGCGCGTGCCGGGGTCGAAGCACAGAGGCACCCGCAGCGCCGCTTTCTGCCCCGTTAGGATGCCGGGGACGTTCTGCGTGCGGTAGTAGCGCTCCAGGTCCGCGTTCCAGATCTCGTAGGTAAAGCCGGACGTATGGGTGAGCAGATGCCGCAGGGTGAGCTGGCCCTCGGCATCCCGCAGTTCGGGCGCGCCATTCGTGTCCCAGCCCTCCAGAACCTTGAGAACGCCCAGCTCGGGGATCACTGCGGACGCTGGACCGTCCAGACTCAACTTGCCCTGCTCGACCAGCTGCATGGCTGCGGCGCTGGTGATCGGCTTGGTCATGGAGGCGATGAGCATCACCGTGTCCATGTCCATCGCTGCGGAGGCGCCGAGCGCGCGCGCTCCCTGCGCCGCGGAGTAGAGGGTCTCATCGCGAGTGATCACCGCGGCGGCTACGCCGGCGGTGTCGCCGGATGCGACGGCACGGGTCAGCACGGAATCGGCGTTGGCTTTCAGTGCGGCGGTGTCGTCCGACGACGAAAGGCAACCGGCAACCGGCAAGGCTGCCAGCCCCACGGTGGACTTGAGAAATGTGCAGCGACCTTGTGCCAAGGTTTGTCTCCGTACGCCGGTCAAAGCCGGCAAATTGTTGTGAAAGAACGAGGGAGTGGAAGCGCAACTGGAATCTCCGGTTGACACGTCTTGGCCTCAGAGCGTCTCCATCCCGGGCCGCGGCTCTATCTCGTCGTCCAGCATCGCGGGTGGCCCAGTCCGCGGGCCATGCTTTGCGCCGGCGAATGCAGCGGGACCTTCGCGTCCGCGCAAACTGGCCGTTGCGCCCGTAAAGATGATGGTGCCGCGCCCCCGTGGCAGCATGACCTTCGCCGTTTCGCGGTCTTCCCTGCTCGCCTCGCCGCCTTCGGCCCTGATCTCGTCAATCCGGGGCTGGTGCTTGTCAGCGGTGCGGCGGGTAACGCACTCGATGTAGCCTTCTTTGGCAAAGCGCTTGGCGACGGCGCCGCCGGTAGCGTCGCTGGCTCCAATCACCAGAATGGCCTTATCGTCTGCCATGTGGATTGCTCCATGGATGAGTAAGATGCCGCGTCGCCACACCTCGCAGGCGCTTAATCCAACGAACGTTTAGTAAACGAAGCGTATGTTATCGTCAGCCCCGTGTCAACGAGGGGTTTCTCCATCCACCCGGTGACCAGAGTAATGCAGCCCTCCCTGCAAGAACTTTCCGCACGAAAGACCAAATCGGCCGCGCATGTCTTGCCGAGCAGGTCGCCATTCTTCGTCGACCGATATCACCTTGCTGGCCTGGAGTCTCCACCGATGGCGCCCCTCACGGGGACTGCTTCAAGTTGGCGCCGGCCTTCACGCAGCTGTTCGGCGCGTCCCTGTGGATGACTTAAGGGGCGAACATCTCCAGCTGCGGCTGTGGGGCCATCTGTCTACTAATCTTGAAGAGCGCGATCTTCAGTGGCTGCGTTAGCGTACGGGGCGCGTGGCCTGTGAGGTGCACGACCGTGGAGGCCGACTCCGCGATGGCCGACTCTCTCAACGTGCAATCTTGCGGGTGCGAAACGTGTGGGCACTGTTTGGTGCACGTCGCACTGGCCGGCACCGGACCACCGATAACGAGCACGGCTTGGACCGGCGGCACGACGCCACGTCATGGCACTTTGAAGCAAGTGTCGGCACCCCTATGCAATCGCCCGCGGCGACGCTCCGAGAGACTGAAGGCTCAATAGCCCTATCTTCACGGAGACACAACATGCCCGTCATTGTTTGCGAATGCAAGGTTGGAATCGGAGCTGGCGTCAAGGCCAAGATTGCCAGCGAGTTTACGAGCGCGATCAGGGAGATCATCCTTTCTCCGCTCGACTTAATTAGCGTGGTATTCCATGAAGCCACGCCCGAGAATACCTACCGTTCGGGAGAGCCCACGTCCGAAACGCTGATCTTCTGCCACATACGTGATGGGCGCAGCGACGGCGCCGTGCTATCGCTGGCGAAAAAGGTGAGCTCGATCTGGAGCGCGTGCACTGGAGCAACGGAGGATGAAGTCGAGGTTCTCGTCACACTGTATCCCGCCAAATACGTCGTGCGCGGCGGTGAACGCCTGCCCGAAGCCCCTCGCGTGTGAGGGTGGGGCAGCCTGCACGGACTAAGGGGAGCGCCATTGTCTGCGCAAGGGCGGTCGTTGGCCGTGAGGTCTCGGCCCAGAATGAGTTACTGCGCCGCATGCCGAACCTCGAACCGACGATAAATGGAGACAAGTCAATGAAGTCAATCCGCCCTGAGCTGGCCGCAGCACCTTCAAGCGTGCACCGGATAGATGTTCACAAACTGGCCGACGAGGCCAAGTTCAACAGCTTTCACTGGTCCGTGCTGATCTGGTGTTTCGTGATCCTGGTGCTCGACGGCTACGACCTGGCGGTCGCCGGCACCGCGCTTCCGTCGATCATGAAGACGATGAATGTGGAGGCCGCGACCGCGGGCTTCATGGCCAGTTCGGCGCTGTTCGGCATGATGTTCGGAGCGATCGCGCTCGGCGCGCTGGCCGACAAGATTGGCCGCCGCTGGGCGATCTCGATCTGCGTGTTCCTGTTCAGCGTTCTCACCGCGGCCGCCGGGTTCACCAACGACCCAATCACCTTCAGCGTGATGCGCTTCTTCGCCGGGCTCGGCATCGGCGGCGCGATCCCGAATGCAGCCGCACAGATGACCGAGTACTCGCCGAGGAAGGTGCGCAGCGTAATGGTCACGCTGATGTGCTGTGGCTACGCGGTCGGCAGTATCCTCGCCGCGCTGCTCGGCAAGCAGTTCATCGAGACCTATGGCTGGCAATCCGTGTTTATCGCCGCGGGCGCCGCGGTGGTGCTGATCCCGTTCATCTTAAAGTACATGCCTGAGTCGCTGCCGTTCCTGATCAAGCAGCATGACGACACACATCTGCGCGAAGTGGTCCGAAAAATCCGACCGGATATGCGGCTCGAGCCGCACGAGGAGTTCCTCGTTCCTGCCGAGGACAAGGCCGAAGGTCCATCCGTCGGCAGACTGTTTCTGGACGGCCGCGGCTTCAGTTCGGTGATGCTCTGGGTCGCCTATATGACCTGCCTTTTCATGCTCTATGCGCTCAGTTCGTGGTTGGTCAAGCTGATGGGCATGGCAGGCTACAGCCTCGGTTCCGCGTTGAACTTCCTGCTCGCCTACAACGCCGGTGCAGTCATCGGCGCCGTCGGTGGCGGATGGCTCGCCGACAAGCTAAACATCAAGTGGGTGACGGCCGCATTCTTCGCGGTCGCTGCGGTCTCGCTGACGCTGCTCGGCTACGGCGCGCAGCCGCTGTTCCTTATCGTTGCCGTAGTCGGCGCGTCGACGCTGGGCACGCAGATCCTGCTGTACGCGTATGCCGGGCAGTTCTACCCGGCGGCGATCCGTTCGACAGGACTGGGCTTTGCCTCGGGGGTCGGGCGCATCGGCGCGATTGCGGCGCCGATCGTGATCGGGCTGCTGGTCTCGATGAAGCTGCCGCTGGTGCAGAACTTCCTCGCGATTGCAATGGCCGCGGTGATTGGCGGTGTCGCGGTTACGCTGATCAAGCACAAGTCGTCGGCCTCTTCGCACAGCCACGGCGAGAACGTGGTCGGACAGGGATCTTGATGCTTGCACCGTTGCAAGTGTACGAGTTGGTGAAGAGCCCTTTCGCCGATCTGCCAAGCGGGAAGCGACGAGCGCGTGCACCCGGGCACCGGAGGACGAAGTCGAGGTTCTCGCTCCAACTCGTAACCAGCCAAGGAGACTTTCTCTCGCGCAAGCCTGAAGGCAAGATCGCAATCTCTGTCGCGTAGCGCGCCTCCCCAGAGGGCTAATATGTGAGCATGCGCCCATTTTGCACGCGTTGCGTGCCAGCGGAGAGGACCATGTCGAATGATGTTTCCCTATGCAACTGCACAGCGATTCGCAAAGCGGCGCGGCACATGACGCGCTTCTATGACGCGTGTCTTGCCGAGGTCGGCCTGCGTGGAACCCAATACATCATTCTTCGATCCCTGTCGGCACATGGCCCGATGACCATCAATGCGCTGGCTGAGGTGATGGTAATGGACCGGACGACGGTGACGCACAATGTGAAGCCCCTGCAACGCGATGGCTTGGTGGGGATTGAAGTGGATCCCGCAGATAGGCGGTCCCGCATCGTGGCGCTCACGAAGCGCGGAGTGGCAAGCGTTCGTCAGGGTGAGGCAGCATGGGCTAAGGCTCAGACTCAGTTCGAGTCACGGTTCGGTAAGGCTAAAGCGCTTGAGATGCGCAAGGTGATGTCCGAGGTCACCCATACTGAGCTCGTTACCGAGTAGATGCTGAGCAAGGCGCTGGGCGTGTCCCTGCGCCTTGCAAGCCGACTGGCGGCTCAGCGACCTTCGAAGTCGAGTGCCGGTCGCTTCATGCCTCTGGACATGGCGTCCATGGCCGACTGCAAGCCGCGCTTCGCATCTTCGGTTTCAAACAGCGGCATTTGGATATCGAAAATAGCTTCGTCCGCCGCTTGCACGCCGCCCAATGCCCACAAGCGTAGCATCGCCTTGTGTGCGGCATGGGCTCGGGTCGGGCCCTTTGCAAGACGTCGTACCAGCGACGTGGCTTCTTGCTCCAGTGCTCCCACATCAACAACATGATTGACGACGCCGCGTTGGTGCAGCGTTTGTGCATCGACCGGATCGGAGGTGAAGGCAAGTTCTGCGGCAAACGCGCGCCCCGCACGTTCAGCCACGCGGTACACGCCCCCGATCAGCGTCGTGATGCCTAGCGACTGCTCCGGATGGGCAAACCGAGCGGAACTGGTGGCCAGGATGATGTCGCAACGCAGGACCAGCTCGAAGCCACCGCCGAAGCAAGTACCCTGTACGGCAGCAACGGTCGGACAATGCAAGCTCTCAATCCGATTGAAGACGGCCATGTAGCGCTGGAAGAGGGCGCGCAACTTTGCCGCATTCATGCCGGCCCACGGCATGATGTCCCCCCCGAAGGAGAAGTCCGGTCCGTCCGCGCGGATGAGCAGCGCGCGCACGCCACTATCGCAAATAGTCGCAAGAGCGACTTCAAGCTCTTCGAGCATCCGAATGCCGAGGCGGTTCTGCGGCGGGTTGGTCAGGGTTACCGTCGCGATGGCACCGTCAATACTGAGGTCAAGATGTTTCACGTTTCATCTCCATTTCGGGTCGGACTAACAAAGGTGCGTGCGGAACCATTCGACTGCAGCATGGCTGGCAAGCTCAAACTGGCGGAGATAGGGATCGAAGTGGCCACCGGGGACCAGCACGAGTCGCATCGGCTCCAGAGCGCGTTCATAAGCGGCAAGCTCAAGGTCGGTCAGCGTGACATTGTCCTCTTTGGCCACAATCATCATTAATGGTGTTGGAGACGCTCGCGAAATCCAAAAGCCAGGCTCGTACATGCGCGCCGCGCGAGTCGAGCGCACTGTCACCTCGTTCTCCCAGATGCCTTCGGGAATGGGCTGCAAATAGGGGTCATCGTACTTTTGATGCGAAATCTGGCAGTTCTGTCCTGAAAACCCTTTGGAATCAGTTACCTGTGGGATCGGCGGGTACGCGGCGCCAAGTAACCTGGAAAGCCTTGCCGCAAGCGGCATCCCGGCTTGCTAGCGCCAGATTTCGCACCAAAAGTACGATGACCCCTTGAAGGATTCGAGATCTCCGAGCAGACCGAGATCTGAGGCCGTCGGCGGCGGCCGCCCCGGCATCGCGCTGAGGTGACCGCCTCGAGGGCAGCTATGTGGCGCACGGTCGAACTCGCAGGCCCGGCCATGAGCAGTCGTCTGACAGCTTGGTGAATACAGTCGAACTCGCAAGGGCGTTCACCCAGAAGGTCAGCCGAATTACGCGCCCACCTGCTTGGCGAGCTCTTGAAAGTGCGCCCCGAGCGCATCGACGAGGCCGGAAACGAGCGCCGTCTTGAGCCGTCCTTTCATGCTCACCGCGAAGAACTCGACCGGCACCACTGGCTCTACGAGTGTGTGCACCGTCACGTCGTAGCGTGCGCACGCAGGCACCACGAAGCCGGGTAGGGCGGCCACTCCGTGGCCCGCCTCCACCATCGAGATCATGGCCTGGATGTTCTGGAGTGCGGTGGTCCGTCGCGTGGTGATTCCGAGGGCGCGAAGCTGCGTGTCCACGAGCTTCTGGATCGGGTTGTCATTCGGGAGCACGATGAGCTCCTGGTCGTCCAGGGCCGACCACTTCACCTTGCGCCCCGTTTCGAATCCGCGCCCGCGTGTCCTGGAATCCTTCGCCTTGGCCCTGACCAGCACCATGTCAAAACGGGCGAGCAACTGCCGGTCGATGCCCGTGGCCGGCCGGAAGAAAGCACCAAGACCGACGTCAAGTTCTCCCGCTTCGATCCCCAACAGGATCTCGCGTCGGTCGAGGTCGCTGATCGAGACGCGGACTGCGGGGTGCGTCTCATGGAACGCCTGCAACCACAGGGGAAGCACGCTCGATGCAATCAGCGGCGTCGCCGCAAGGGAGACCCGTTGCTCCGCTTCCGCGGCGAGTCGCCCGACGTTGGATGTGGCGGCTTCCCAGTCCGCCATCATGCGGCGCGCGGTCGGCAGCAGTGATTCGCCTGCAGGCGTGAGTCGCACGCTCCGCGTCGTGCGGTCGAACAGCCTTGCGCCGACCTGCGCCTCGAGGTCCTTGAGCATGAGGCTTAGGCCTGCCTGCGTCACGAAGATTTCCTCCGCCGCGCGCGTGAAGCTTCCTAGCCGGGCGATGGCCAGAAACGCCTGCAGTTGCCGAGTGCTGACGTTCATTTCGTTTACTAATGAATTGATTTGATAGTTTAACTTCCAAAATCTTTGTGCGTGCGATGAAATTGACCTCCATCAACGCAGCGATCCCGCAAAAGGAGCATCCAACATGACGCCGCCCTCCCAAAGAATTCTCATTGCCGGTGCTGGCATCGGTGGTCTGTGCTGCGCTCTGGCACTGATCCAGCGCGGCTTCCGCGTCACCGTCCTGGAGCAGGCACGGCAGCTTGGGGAGGTGGGAGCCGGGWTCCAGGTCAGCGCCAACGGCGTCCGTTGCCTGGCCGACCTGGGCTTGGCATCGGAGCTGAAGGACATCGCCACCGAGGCGGGCGGCAAGCAGGTGCGCCTGTGGAGTACCGGCCAGACATGGAAGCTGTTCGATCTCGGTGCCGAGTCGGTGCGCAAGTATGGCTTCCCCTACTACATGATCTACCGGCCGGACCTGCATGGTCTGATGGAATGTCACGTGAGACGGTTGCAACCGGACGCGATCCGGTTGGGCGCGAAGGTGGTCGGCGTCGAACAGAACGACGTCGGTGTCGAGGTGGAGCTCGAAGGCGGCGAGCGGATTCACGGTGACATCCTCATCGGTGCCGATGGCGTGCATTCTTGCGTGCGCCGCGCCCTGTTCGGAGCGGGCGACGCGCAGTTCACCGGCTGTGTCGCCTGGCGCGGTCTCATTCCGCGCGAGAGGATTCCGCGCCATCTTCAGGCCAACGTTGGTACCAACTGGATCGGTCCCGGTGCGCACGTCATCCACTACCCGCTTCGCAATGGCGAACTCACGAACTTCGTGGGTATCGTCGAGCGCACGGACTGGCAAGTCGAGTCTTGGACGGAACGAGGCAGCATCGAGGAATGCCTGAAGGACTTCGAGCGCTGGCACGACGACGTGCACGCGTTGATCCAGGGGATCCAGCAGCCGTACAAGTGGGCGCTTCTCAGCCGGCAGCCCATGGACCGATGGACCGTCGGCCGTGCCACTCTCCTGGGTGATGCCTGCCATCCCACGCTGCCCTTCCTTGCACAAGGCGCGGTGATGGCTCTGGAGGACGGCATCGTGCTTGCACGCTGCCTGGCGGCGAACGCCGAACACCCGGAAGCGGCCCTGGCCCGGTACGAGGCCCTGCGGCAGGAACGTACCTCGCGCATCGTGCTGGGCTCGGCGGCGAACGGGGCGCGCTTTCACAATCCGTTGCTGGCAGACCCGGTGGAGGCCAGTCGCTACGTGGATGCCGAGTGGAATGAGCAGCGTGTGCGCGAGCGCTACGAATGGCTTTTCAGCTACGACGCTACCGCGGTCGACGTGTCCGTCGGTCACTCCACTGCGACGCAGACTTAATAACCCAGTTAGGACCTCAACATGAAACAGCCAGAACCCTTGCACGACCTCCTGCACGACCTGGTGCACGCCTTCCAGATTCTAGCCATGGATGGACAAGGCAGTGGCATCTCCGGACACCTCACAGCGCGCTTGCCCGGTGCGCGTACGTTCTGGAGCATTCCGTACGGATACGGATTCGAGGAGGCGACGGCAGACGCATTGATCGAGTCCGACTTCGACCTGCGCACCGTGACCGGTACGTTGCCATGCAACCCGACTCTCAATATCCACACCGAAATCTACAATGCGCGTCCTGAGGTATGCTGCATCCTGCACACGCATTCGGAAGCTTCCCTGGCCCTGGGCGTGATCGGCAGCAACCTCGAGCCGGTGACGCAGAGCGGCGCGCTGTTCTACGAGGACATCGTGCTTTTCGACGAGTTCGAGGGCATAGTCCTCGACAAGAAGGAGGGCGCCAGCATCGCATCCAGGCTGGGCCCGAACCGTGCGATCCTGCTGCGCAACCACGGGTCCGTGGTCGTGGGCAACTCGATTGCCGACGCCACGATCGCCGCGACCGTCCTCGAATTCGCAGCGCGGGTGCAACTGCAAGCCATGTCCGCAGGCACGCCCAAGTTGTTGCCGACCGCCGAAGCGCGGCAGACCAAGGCCTTCCTGCAGCGCCCCGACGTCGTCGATCTGCGGTGGCAACTGCTGGTGCGACAGGCGCGCAGGCACAACCCGAACTTCTCGTACGAGCGAACCGTTTGAAGAGCATGCAATCCCCTTCGTCCCCCAAAGTCCTGATGCTGCTGACGTCGGACTTCGTCAAGAGCCGCTACGAAGCACTCCGCTCCCGCGCCCCCGGTCTGCACGTGATCACCGACATCGAAGGCGCCTCGGATCCAGACGTCACCGCGCTGTTCGCCTTCAAGCTGCCTGCCGGCATCGCACCGCGCCTTCCCAACCTGCGACTGGCAGCCTCGGTGGGCGCCGGTGCGGACGGCATCCTCTCGGCCCCGGACCTGCCGCCCCATGTGAAGGTCACGCGCGCCGTCGAACCGGGCCTCGGGTTCAGCATGGCGCAGTTCGTGAGCCTGCAGATCCTGCGGCACTTCCGCTCGCTGCCAGCGATGGAGCGACAGCACGCGGCGGGTGAATGGAAGCGGTTGCCCGTCCCCGACGCCAGCCAGCTCACCGTGGGCATCATGGGGCTCGGTTCCATCGGCTCCGTCGTCGCCGACGCACTCTTGGCGCTCGGATTCAGGGTCATCGCGTGGACGCGCACGTCGGCGCGAGAAGCGCGCGTTCCCGTCTTCGTCGGCGAGAGCCGGAAGGACGACTTCCTCGCGCAATCGAACTACCTCGTCTGCCTGCTGCCTTTCACGGCGGAGACGAAGAGCACCCTGGACCACGCCAGCCTTCGCAAGTTGCCCAAGGGCAGCTTCGTGGTGAACGTGGCGCGCGGCGGCATCGTCGTGGAGGACGACCTGCTAGCCCTCGTCGACGAGGGACATCTCGCCGGCGCGGCGCTCGACGTGTTCGCGTCGGAGCCGCTGCCCGCCAGCAGCCCCTTCTGGCACCACGAGCGGATCCTGGTCACGCCCCACGTCGCCGCGCAGCCGACGGTCGGCCCTGTCGTGGAGCAGTTCCTGGAGAACCTGCAGCGCCTCGCGCAGGGCCAGCCTTTGCTCAACGAGGTCGACAGAAGCGTCGGTTACTAGCCGGCGCTCATCCCACACCCAATTCAGGAGACAATGAAGTGAAGATCATCGAAAAACTGCTTGCCTGCGGCGCACTCGCCGTCGCAGCCACCATCGTGCCCACAGCAGGCATGGCCGCGGATGCTTACCCCTCCCAGCCAATCAAGCTGGTCCTGCCGTTCGCGGCCGGGGGCCAGTCCGATGTCGTCGCCCGCATCGCTGCGGAGCGCCTCACGTCCGCCCTGGGCCAGCCCCTGGTTGTCGAGAACGTCGGAGGTGCCGGCGGCATGATCGCGGCCTCCAAGGTGGCGCGATCGCCCGCGGACGGCTACACCCTCTTTCTCCCGAACGCCAGCACGTTGACCATCGCGCCCCACTTGCAACCAAGCTCCGGCGTCACGCCCTCGTCGTTCGCGCCGATCGCCACAGTGAGCCAGTTTCCGCTGGTGCTGGTCGTGAACAGCAAATCTCCCTACAAGTCGCTGGCGGATGTAATCGCAGCGGCCAAGAGCAAGCCTGGTAAGCTGAGCTTCGCCTCGCCGGGCGTCGGYACGACACCGCATCTTGCCGGTGAAACCTTCAGCCAGGAAGCAGGCATCACGATCACCACCGTGCCCTACAAGGGCGGCGCGCCCGCGCTCAACGACGTGCTCGCCGGCCAGGTCGATCTCTACTTCGAGGCACCCGGGACGATCGTTCCGCACATCCAGGCGGGCAAGCTGCGCGCACTGGCTGTCACGGGCAAGAAGCGCATGGCGGCGCTTCCCAACGTGCCCACGGTTGCGGAGCAAGGCTTCCCCAAGCTCACCCTGGAGAGTTGGGCTGCATTCGTCGCCCCGAAGGGGACGCCCCCGGCCATCATCGAGCGTCTGCGCACTGAAATTGAGAAGGTGGTGAAGAGCCAGGACTTCACGCGCAAGCTGGAGGAGCGGGGATTCGAGCCCCTCTCCACGAGCCCGGCAGAACTCGCACGCATGATCAACGAGGAGAGCGTGCGCTGGGGGCAGATCATCAAGGAACGTCACATCACGGTGAATTGATCGCTGCCTGTGCAAGGCGAGCGCGCATGGCCCATGGATGACATCAAATATCAAAGCGGCTTCGGCAACGAGTTCGCGAGCGAGGCCGTGCCCGGATCGCAACGAGATGCCTCTGCCCACCTTACTCACCGTGCGATCGTTCGCGCTTCACTGGCGTGCATGCGAGCGTGGTTCGAGCCCCTCGGTCGCTCGACCTGCGTCCCTCGCACACTCAAGCAAATCTATGCAGCCGGAGGCAGCTATCGGCCATGAGGGGCCATTTCACTTGAATACTACGCGGACGTTTGAAGGTCGGCTCCACGCYGGACGCGGTCATCCCCGCCATCACCGGCAATCGATCGCTTCTTGGGCGAAAAGCGACAACGAGACGGATATTGGGCTGGTCCCCGGCTATGACGACAGCGCCCCAGCAGGCGCGGTGAGCCCCGCCGGCTGCAGCCGGATTTTTAGTGGTTCCGTTTGTTCGACGGCTACAGCCGCGAGGGGTGGCTGTTGTTTCCAGCCCGCGGCAATGTTTTGTCAGTTGAGCGGGCAGCCGGGCCTGACGGAGTGAAGTGCGCCGTACACATGCCACGCACTGCAACATTTCTAGGTAAGCATAAGCAATATTAGTGCCCGTTACAGCACTTTAATTGTCAGGTTTTCAAGACTTTTTGGGTATGTCCCTAGGGATCACATTAGACGAAACACTCTAGAATTCGCACTCGGATGGTGCACCGGAGGATTGGCGGCGCTGCCAATCTGGAACCCATGCCTTGACGGATTAACTATACAGCACTTTTGCGCAAGTCCGTTCGATCAATTCACAGGAGACTACGCATGACCGCTTTTATGTCCGATCAGTTCGCTGCAGTGCAAAAAGCCAATCTGGGCCATCTGTTCGCGCTGACGAACATGGCTTTTGACGGCTTCCAGAAGTTGACCGAGTTGAACCTGCAGGCAGTCAGGACGACGCTTGCCGAAGGCCAGGAAAAAGTCGAAGCGGCGCTGGCCGGAAAGGACATCCGTGAAGTGTTCGCCGCGCAAGGCAATCTGGCCCAGCCTGCCGCGGAGAAGGCTGTTGCGTATGCACGCCATGTGTACGAAATCGCATCGAACACGCACGGGGAACTGACCAAGGCAGTCGAGACCCAGTACGAACAGCACAACCGTAATGTGCAAGCCTTCGTTGACACCTTCGTGAAGAACGCGCCGGCCGGGTCTGAAGCGATCACCGCGCTGCTGCAATCGAGCGTAGCCGCCGCCAACAACACCTATCAATCGATCCAGAATGCGGCAAAGCAGACGGCTGAAGTCGCCAAGGCCAACTTGGCCACGACGGCCGCAGCCGCCTCCGGCGCGGTACAGCAGGCAGCGCCCCGCGCTTCCAAGCAGTAACGCCGTACCGCTGGCAATGCAGGCCAGGCCAGCGCGCTGAACAGAGATCGCTGGCTTGCAAGCCAGGGGACATCAGCGCCCCTGGTTTGCCGAACCGCGACAACCTTCCCGCAAAGACATACAAACTGGGACCGGAATCATCCGGCCCGGCTCGCCCTCGCCTTTCGCGCGCCAGGGCAACGGGAACTTGCTCGGGACAACCAGGGAAAAAGCCCTTCCCGGCAAGGCAGGGGTCTTTCAACTTTACGAGAATGAAGCAGGCAGCATGACGAAGAGAATCGCACTAGTAACGGGTGGTATGGGTGGGCTGGGAGAAGCCATCAGCATCAAGTTGTACGACGCGGGCTATGCCGTGATGGTGACGCACTCACCGCGCAATGCGAACGCTCAGAACTGGCTTGCCGCGATGGCCGCCACCGGCCGCGAGATGCGTGCCTACGAGATTGACGTATCTGACTACGATGCCTGCGCAGGCTTGCGCGGCGCAGCTCCTGGCCGACGTAGGCCGCGTGGATTTCCTGGTGAACAACGCAGGCATTACCCGCGACATGGCCTTCAAGAAGATGGACAAGCCGAACTGGGATGCCGTGATGCGGACCAATCTCGACTCGGTATTCAATCTCACCAAGCCGCTTTGCGAAGGCATGGTCGAACGCGGCTGGGGACGCATCATCAACATCTCGTCGGTCAACGGTTCCAAAGGCGCTTTCGGTCAGACCAACTATGCCGCCGCCAAGGCTGGGATGCACGGCTTCACCAAGTCGCTTGCGCTGGAAGTGGCAAGAAAGGGCGTGACGGTCAACACCGTCTCTCCGGCCTACCTTGCCACCAAGATGGTCAACGCAGTGCCTAAAGAAATCATGGAAACCAAGATCCTGCCGCAGATTCCAGTCGGCCGTGTCGGCAAACCGGAAGAAGTTGCAGCGCTGGTTGCCTACCTGTGCTCGGAGGAAGCGGCCTACGTGACCGGGTCCAATATCGCCATCAACGGCGGGCAGCACATGCAGTAACCGCAGATCGAGCGCCGGGCCGCTTGCGTTCGACTAGACCCATCGTGCCCGAACGTACCTGCACCGCCTATCCTGAGCCACCATCGGGCGCCGGCGGCGCATGCATGCAGGGGCGGCACGGCGCTCATGACGCCAAGGCTGAGCGCCTGCCTTCGTTTCGCCTGAAGGGACGGCATTGCGTCGGAAGCGTCCGGCCACCCCATCTCGGCCGACTGCCCGCTTCCGGCCAACTCCAGCCATCCAGACTCCGCAAAGCCGGGTCCCACATCACACTGGAATTGCCGCGCCAGTCCACGGCGCTCGAGCCATGCTACTCGAGCGCCTCTTCAACAGTTCGGGCTGTCTTCGCGATCATCTCGCGCAGCCACGAGTGACCCATGTCGTGATCGTCGCGGCTATGCCAAACCGCACGCGTGGTCTCAATCCCAGCCTGGTACGGCGGAGGTCGGCGAATTAGGTCACCGCTTTTTGCAAGAGCCGTAGCCAGGGACGCGGGCACAATGGCGAGCATGTGTGTATCACGCAGCAGCGCCGGAATGGCGAGCGAGTGCGGGACGGTGACCCTCAACCGCGGCATCTCCTGCGACTCAAGGAGCGCCTGCTCTAACGCCCGCCGGTCGAACATCTCCGATTGGCGCGCGAGGCCGCGCTCAACAATGAAGCCCCCTACCGCGCCCTCCTCCTGCCCGCCGACGGATAGGGTGACAAGCGGGTACTTCGTCAAATCCCGGAGCTTGAGCTTCCGGCGTGAAGCGGGATGTCCTTTGCACATCAAGATGGACTCTCCCTGTGACATCAAGTCTCGCGAGTTCAGGCGCGGTGGCACCTGCGAGAAGATGCCGATGGCTAGATCAATGCGCCCCAGGTCGATCTGCTCGGCCAGGTCCAGCCGAGTGGACGGCCGAATAACAAGGTCGACACCTGGGGCAACCTTTTGCAGTTCACGGGACAACGGCGCAACGATTACTTCAGTGACGTGATCGTTGGCCGCGATAACGAATCGCCGTCTGGAATGATCTGCAGTAAACGGCTCCACGCCCAGGGCATCCTCGATGCGGCGCAGTGAGTCCAACAGGGTTGGCGCCATCGCCATTGCACGGCCGGTTGGCACCATGCCCTTCCCCATGCGTATGAATAGCTCGTCGCCAACCAGCTCGCGCAGTCTTCGGAGCGCGTGGCTGACCGCCGATTGCGTGAGATGCAGACGCTTGCCTGCCAGAATCAAATTGCGCTCCTCGTAGACAGCCTCGAACACTTTTAACAGGTTCAGGTCCGTGCGGCCGATGCTCATGATCGCGCTCCATCCATTGAATCGTATGCATTATGCGGTTGCATGGACATCAATTCCATTCAATTCATGGTCGGCGCATGATGATGTCAAATCAATGGACAGCAAAGGACACCATGATGGCCGACAACCTCAACAACGATCGAGAAGCGCTGGTCGAACGCTGCATTCCCTTCCTTGAGGAAGTGAAGGACATGACCGCCGGCAGCGCGGTCGAGCGCTGGTTAAACCAGAAGTACGGACCTGGCAGCGAGCTCTACCAAACCCTGTCTCGCATGATAAGGCAGGGCGTGAAGGACGGCTGGGCAGCACATACCCAGATTGACGGCTCAACCTACCGCCGGAGTCGTATCTCGGAGCCCTCCGAGCGCACGCTCCACTTCAGCATCACCGCTGTCTACATGGATAGCACCGGCAACAAGCAAGGGCATCCAGACCACCGATTCCGAGGGCAATACCACGGTCATCCCTATGGCGAGTTCAACATGGTCGTTCCACTCGATCCGGGCGCCGTCCTGAACGGGCCGAATGGCTGGTGTTCCGGAGGCTGGACCGCCCCGGCGCCGGGCAGCCATCACTATCCGGAAGCAAAAGGTGGCGCCGTTATCGCGCTGTTCTTCCTGCCTTCCGGTCGGATTTCCTACCATGACGTCCCGCAGGAGTAGTCCATGGTTCAGACTGCAATTGAATGGTCTCAAGAGGCGGTCGCAAGATGCGTCGCCACCGTCGTCGGCACCCGGCGATCGGTTCGCGCCTTCAGGCCTGACCCGCTGCGCCGGGAACTCGTGGAACAGATCCTGGAGGAGGCTGCGACCGCCCCCAGCGGGGCCAACATTCAGCCCTGGCGGGTGTATGTGGTCAGCGGCACAGTCAAGGATGTACTGGCCGACATCCTGGTCGCGGCCTTCCGCGCCGGGAGCGCACCAGCACCCGCCCACTTCCCTGATCCGTTGCCGGACGTGTTCCGCACGAGACTGACCGACTTCGGCGCGCGGTACTACGCTTCACTCGGAATCCACCGCAACGACACCCTGGCGCGCATGCGCCAGACCGAGCAGAATTTCTCATTCTTCGGCGCGCCAGTGGGTCTCATCATCAGCATCGACCGCAGATTGAAGCCGCACAGTTGGATCGACATTGGCCTTTTCGCGCAGAACCTGATGATCGCGGCGAAAGCACGTGGAATCGAC
Source organism: Cupriavidus sp. 01L45 (assembly GCF_056399885.1). Lineage (NCBI taxonomy): Bacteria > Pseudomonadati > Pseudomonadota > Betaproteobacteria > Burkholderiales > Burkholderiaceae > Cupriavidus > Cupriavidus sp. 01L45. Next base: position 55,975 of record NZ_JBFTSG010000053.1, read on the forward strand.
ACATGCCCGCAGGTTGCCTTCGCGCCATTTCATGACCAGATCGCGTCGCATCTGCATATGCCACCGGAGGAAGTCACAGCGTTCGGTATGTCCATGGGATACGGGGACCCGGAAGCCAAGGTGAATCAGACCAGGATGCCGCGGGAGCGCGTGCAGGACTTCGCGCGCATCCTGGGGTTCCCGGCTCCCCCCGCCCCCCGCTGATTGATGCCATGTGTTCGGCGCCCTTCCTTGGGTGAAAGAGCAGGCCGCCTGCATCGCTCCCACCGGCCCAGGCCACTCAGTCTCCAGATATCAAGATGATTGAATTTTTCAAATTCGAGAAACCGGGCATGAAAATGAATACCGTTCTAAGGTTGCTATTGGTAGTCCTTAACATCACCATCGGCGCCTCACTTCCTTTTGCGGCGACCCATACCGATTCCGCCAATCAGTCAAGCTCTGGCGAGAATGTCGCGCCAGACGATTATTTTCATACGGGTGCGGGCGCCAGATATCTACGCCGTGCCGACGAGAATATCGTTGCAAAACCCTTGCGCGGTAATGTAACCGTCTTGATGGGCTCCGGTGGAAATATAACCGTTCTATCGAGCAAGGAAGGAAAATTTCTGGTTGACGCTGGAATCAGCAAATCACAGAAGAAGCTACAGGTGGCGCTCGATGAAATTGGAACAGGGCCACTCAGATACGTGGTCAATACGCATTGGCACTGGGATCATACGGACGGCAATGCCTGCATGCATGCGGCAGGCGCCACGATCGTCGGGCAAGAAAATACTTTCAGGCATTTAACCGAAAAGACGCATGTGAATGCCTGGAACTGGACTTTCGATCCGGCGCCTGAAGCAGCGCGTCCCACACTGCTGATCAATCACAGGAAGAGATTCAACTTCGCAGGAACCATGATCGAAGTGGAGAACTTCGGCCACGGCCATACTGACGGCGATCTGTGGGTCTACTTCAAGAACGCGGATGTGTTGGCGCTCGGCGATACTTTCTGGAACGGTTTCTATCCCTATATCGACAACGAAGATGGCGGCAGCATCGACGGCGCGATTAAATGGGCAAGCAAGGCTGTGGTACGGACGACCGACCACACCCTCGTCATTCCAGGTCATGGCGCGGTTGGCACGCGGACCCAACTGATTGAATTCCGCGACATGCTGGTCACGGTGCGCAACAACGTGGCAGCGCTGAAACAACAAGACAAGTCGATTGACGAAATTATTGCCGCCAAGCCAACTGCTGCCTTCGACGACAAATGGGGAAACTTCGTGTTCAACGGGGAACAATTCACCAAGATGGTCTACGCTGGTTTGAAAGCCGATAGCGATTCGGAATCATCTCCACATCCTTAGCCCGAGCCACTTTCGCTGACCTGTCGCATCTGAGTCCTCCCGACAATTGCCCCTTTGGAAACTGCCCTCTGTAGGCCGTATTAGATATCCGGCACCGCTGCGACAGTAAAAGTGTCAACACGCCGGGCTGATCTCGGTCAGCCGGTTGGCCAGCTTGCTGCCACGCCCGACCACAGGCCGAGTTCGGCAGTGGATTCAACCTGCCGTTCAGCGAGTTGGGAAACCTGCCGTTGGATTGGCTGCGTTACTCCGGGACCTGACGGACGAGCCAGATGCAAAATTCGGCCATTTCAGCCGCCCGTCACCGCGTCAAGGTGTCATTGCTCACGAGCACGATCTTGCCAGTCACGCCTTTCTCGCCGAGCAACTCGTGCGCAAGCTTCGCCTCGGCAAGAGGAAATTTCCGGGCAATCAGCGGCTGGATTTTCTTCTGTTGTAGAAGGCCCAGCAGGGTGATCAAGTCCCGTCGAAACATTGCCGGTTTCAGGCGCTTGAGCCACTGGATGCTGTAGGGGACCACCCGCTTCCGGCCCGGGAGAAGCCAGCCGCCAGCAATGTACAAACCGAAGATCGCGAGTCGCTGAAAGCGATTTCGGCGCCCGGAACGACCTGACGCCAGGCGCCCCCCACGCAGCGAGGCAGTTAGGCCATAGGCTACGACCTTCCCGCCAGGACGGAGAGCGTCGCGGGAACGCCAGATATGGGTACCGCCGATGCCATCGAAGACGACGTCGACGCCTTCTCCCGTCATGCGGCGAGTCTCTTCTACGAAATCGAGCTGCTGGTAGTCCATTGGCATACCGCCCAGGCCGGAAACTGCGACTGTATCCTGCGATGAACAGGTGCCGTACATTTCCAGCCCGGCGAGGCGGCCAAGCTGCATGAGTGCCGAGCCTACCCCGCCTGCCGCTCCGTGAATCAAAACGCGCTGGCCCGGCTCGACTTTGGCGCAACGATGCAACATCTGGTACGCGGTGACGTAGTTCAATACAAGGCTGACAGCCACGGCCGCATCCAACCCGGCAGGCACGGGGACCAGTTCACGCTGCGCCAGACAGACGAACTCAGCGTACGCGCCACTGATCGGCAGAGCGGCAACGATCTGGCCCGTTTCGACGCCACAGGCGCCAGTGCCGAGCTTATCCACTATGCCAACCAGATCCCACCCCGGCGTGAACGGCAGCGGCGGCGTTTCGGGATGAAAGCCCTCGCGCATCATCAGATCGGGTTGACCCACGCCTGCCGCCAGCACCCTCACCCGTACTTCGCCGGCCTTGGGCTCGGGGCACTCTTCCTCCACCACCTGAAGTGCACCTGGCCCGCCATAATGAGTGACCATAATGCGCGTGTGTTTCATGATGCGTGCCAACCGCACAATTTCGATGGATTCAATGCAGAGGTATCACTGCGCCGGTTTGTCGCTACGTGCCTTGAGGTTAGCCCGCAATGGCGCGCTCATCGGCATATTCAGGTTCACGCCGGCGGGGGGGATCGGTGATTCAAACCATTTCTTATAGAGCCGTGTAAACTCTCCCGATTTCATCAGTCGCGTTATGGTTTCATCTACCAGCTTCTTGAACTCTGCATCATCCTTACGGACCATGCAGGCATATGGTTCCACCTGAAGGGTATCGCCCACGATCTCAAGCGAAGAGGGGTTCCCCGAATTGGCGCGCAAGCCGAACAGCAGAACGTCATCCAGGGCCAGCGCTGACGCGCGACCGCTTTCCACGAGCTGCATGGCGTCTGCATAGTCTTTGCCGGAGATTATCTGGACATCGATATTGTTGTCGGCGCTGTACTTTCTCACCACCTTCTCGTTCGTGCTGCCGGCCGCGCTGGCTACCGTCTTCTTCGACAGATCCGCATAGCCATTGATGCCAGAATCGCGCTTGGTCAGCAGACGAGTTCCCGCGTAGAAGAAATTGATCGAGAATGCCACTTCCTTTCCGCGCGCGCTGGTATTGGTGGTCGAACCACACTCCAAGTCGTAGGTACCATTGACCAGCAGCGGAATACGATTCTGCCCGGTAACCGGAATATATTCGACTTTGAGGGCGGGCTTCTTCAGCCGGCTTCGCACATCGTCAATGATGGCTTGCGTCAGGTCGACGGAAAATCCAACGGCTTTATGCGGGCCGAGAAGATAGCTGAAGGGAACAGCCACCTCGCGATACGCGACCGTGATCTTGTCTGTCGCAGCGACCTTCTCCAGCGTCTGGGCGCAGACATTTGCCGCAGCGACCGATAGACCGGCCGCGATGAGGGTAGAGGCGATTGTGGAAATCGTTTTCATTCTTGTTCTCCATGGACGCGTAGAACATCCCTGCGCGACACCAGCTTGTGACCTGTAGGGTCGCACTTCTGATGTGAATCTAGGCGCCATCTCGATAGCGCGGTTGACCTAGGTCAACGGGGCGAATATTGCAGGCTCTCAAGCCCGGCCTCTCGTGTGGCTGCCGTTGGAATATCGCTTACCAAGAATGTGAGCTTGGTGCGCGCGTATTGCAGCGGCTATCCACTCGCGGTGATTCATTTGGCACTTCTGCGTAAGACGGTTCCTTGGCGTCCCTACGCCAGAGCGACAAAGCAACAAGAATGGTTCGCGTGAAGGACCTTGAGGCAGCGCGCCGCCCACCGGCTGGAATGGCCGATCAACTGCCGGRGCGACAGAGGAGGCGGATGTCCGTTGATCCCGGATAGCCGACATCGAGTTGTGGAAGCCTCGAACGGCGCAGAAGGGTCGGTCAGAGACGGCCGCAGCCCGCGACGAGCATCCGACCCGTTGAATCCACGGCCAGTTCCTGACATTTGCGCGTGTGCACAAATTATCACTCGAGCGAACCGATCCACTCCGGCAGCAGTCATTCTCCCTGAATGACCATCGTCGCGTTATAGGTCACTACGGACGTCCTCATCGATCGACTTTCGGTTCGGAGCGTCCCTTTTTGAGCAAGCGAACTATGTCGGCGAGCGACGGTGGCAGCTAGAGATACTGCCGTGGCACCAGCAGGTAGTTCAGCCTCGCGCTCACTTGCTCATCCAGCTTGCATCGATGACGTTGGCCGCTTCCCATGTGCCGAAGCTGTCGCCGTTGTGGTTCGTTAGCTCACCGTTTCGATGTCCCAAGATTGCGGCGTTCGGCAACTTGTCCCCCGCATAGCCGCGACTCCGCCTTTTTGTCGCAAAGCTCACGTTGATACTTACCGGCCGCGAACGGGGAAGTTTGCAGCCGGCGCTGTCGCGCGCTAACTCATGATTGGTGCCATCGCAGTTCCGATTCGAGACACCTGGTTCCCGGTGATCATGCCGCTGAGAATCCGACTGAAGCGGGGTTCCTGCACTCCGGAAATGATGTATTGCCACCTGTATGCTGCAAGCAGGCTCATGCGGACGGATTCTTTGTCAGCCATCGGCAGCGATCGTCCGCAGATCATCGCAAAGTAATCAGCGTCCGCGCGAGCCTGTGTTTGCACCATGCCGTCGACGGCGGCGATCAGTTCGATCAGATCGTTGACACCTGCGTCACGTTCTTCAGGCGAAAGCCTCGCGTTCTCGCGTTGCCATTCGATTTCATCGAGAATCGCATGCTGTGATTCCTCGCGCCAGTGATAGAGAAAGACATCCTTCCATAGTTCAGACGAATTCGGGTCCTCGTCGATGCTGCCCCGATAGTGCGCGAGCACGAAGAGTTCGATGTGACAGGTTAGAGCGAGCACTGCCCATGTGGACTTCCCGAGTACGAACGACGCCACGCTGTTTGCTTCCGGCAAAAACGTGTAACCGACTGGCATGCCTTCGGCGCACATGCGTTCGATGCGGCGAAACAGTTCCTGATGCTTGATTTCTTCATCGGTGAACCGGACGAGCGCTTCGAACGCGCTTTGGTCGCCGAGGCGGTATGGGCCGCTCATCTCCAGTACCTTCGCTGCAATGAAGCGTTCGACGAGGCCAAACATGTTTGCGTAAGTGCGGCCCTGAATCTGACTGAGCAGGCGCTGCTCCTCGGGACCAAGAAAGGCGAGAGAATCGACTTTCGATAGTGCGTCCGGGAGAAACTTCTTCGTGAAATCGAAGCATCGGCCGCGAATCACGTCACGGTCGATATCCCAGCGGACGCGCTTGGACGCAGCGATGCACTTGGCGTAGCGGTTGGTGTTGAGCTTATGCCCATCAGTCATGAGTTCCATTGAAACATCTCCTTCAATTGCGATTCACGGATACCTCACACGTCCCGTGGCCGCCGCGAGCGACGACTGTCCTCTCGCCCCGCACGTGTTCGGCAGCCGGGCGGCGGTTCGGGGGCTCTAGGGTGCGTGAGTTGCCGCCTGGCGTACTGTGCCGGTGCCGCCCGGGATTTCCCAGCCCCTCGAACGTATCAGCCAGGTTGGGCGTACGGCATCGTCACGATCCAACTATCGTTGGCGGACGTCATCGATCCGTGAACAGCATGCGAGGCTGCGTAAAAACGCCGTCAAAAAAAGGAAAGAGACTCATGAAGGACAGGCGGGCGGGCAGTCTGCATGGGATGCCTGAATGTCGTGCAGCGCGGAGTAAACTGTTTGAGGGCGACGCATCACCTCACGCACGACATGACCCGGCTCAAGATCGAAATCCTCGGAGGCTTGCACATCCGGCTTGCTGGGCAGCCTGTGCCGCTGGACTTTCCCACCAGGAAGAGCAAGGCCATCCTGGCCTACCTTGCCTTGTCGCCAGGCATGCTGCGCTCGCGAGAGCAACTGGCAAGCGTGTTCTGGGAGCGCAGCGCTGAAGAGCAGGCAAGAGCCAGTTTGCGGCAGACACTGTCGAACTTGCGCAGGATCCTGCCGAACGCGCCGCCACTGTTGAAAGCGGAGCCGGATGCCATATGGCTCGACGCACGTCGCGTGGAAGTCGACGCGCTGCAATTCACGCACCTCGCGACTGAGCGGTCTCCCGATTCACTGGCAAAGGCTGTCGCGCTCTATCGGGGAGCGCTACTCGACGGTTTTGGCCTGCGTGAAGAGCCCTTCGAGCGGTGGATGATGGTCGAGCGTCGCTGGTTTCATGAGCGCGCTGTGGAGGTCTTCGCCGAACTCGTCAGCCATTATGAGCAGTCTGGCGAATTTGATCGTGCGATTGCGGCGGCTAGCAGAGTACTGGCTTTGGACCCATTACTCGAATGGGCCCATGCGGTGCTTATGAGGCTGTATGCGAGGACGGGACGCCGGGACGCTGCCGTTCGCCAATATCAGGAATGCGTTCGTGTGCTCAATACCGAACTTGGCTTTGCCCCCGCAGAGGGCACGCAACGCCTGGCCGCCCGAATCCAGCAGGATTCAGGGCCTGCAGGTCCGGTTTTGTCTGTCGGGGAGCCGGCTGAGCAGTCCGGGAGCGCGTGGCGCGCTGAGTACGAAGCCGACAATGCGACGGTATTGCCGGCGGAGCGTAAGCAGCTAAGTGTGCTCTGCGCGCGCGTGCGCGAGCCGATTAGCGACTTGGATCCCGAAATGGCGCTTGAGCGCGGCGACCCTGTGCTAAAAGCCATGGCCGACTCTGTTCAGCGATTCGGCGGCTTGGTCACCCAGTTCAGAAGCGATGGTGTGACGGCACTATTTGGGGCGCCTGCCGCACATGAAGACCATGCGGTGCAAGCCTGTTATGCGGCGCTCGCGATGCGCGAAGTCATTTCGGCGCTCATTGACCGGCCACTGGACGTACGCATCGGCATACATTCTGGCGAGGCCGTCGTCCGGACGATTGGAAACGACCGGTCGCAACACTATGACGCGCTTGGCTCCGTACCACAGCTTGCAAATCAGATCGATGCCGCGCTCTCTGCCGGAGAGATCGGCGTGAGCGCCGACACGGTGCGGTGTGCCGAAGGCTTCATCGAACTCTCGGATCCTCGCGGGAGGCCGCTTCCTGGCGCGACGCCTCCCGTCGAGATTTTCATGCTGCGTACGAAGTCCGCGTTGCGTCTTCGCTGGAACACTCGCACCGCACGCGACCTCACACGTTTTGTCGGCCGCGACGCGGAGATGGCCAGTTTGCAGGGGATGCTCGAGCGTGCCGGACGCAGGGCAGGCCAGGTATGCGCGATCGTCGGAGAACCGGGCGTGGGAAAGTCTCGCCTCGTGCACGAGTTTGTCAACTCGGAACAAGCGGCCGGCTGGACAATATTCGAGACCGGCACGACCTCACACGACACGAGCGCGATCTATCTTCCGCTCGCCAATCTGCTGCGGACATGGTTCGGCATCGGCGAGCGCGACACACTGGCCGAGGCAGCCGACAAGCTTCGTCGCGGCGTCGACGCGGTCGACCCGGCGCTCGCGTCGACGCGTCCCGCGATGGCTGCAGTGCTGGACTTGCCGCCGGACGATCCGCAATGGGAGATGGCGAGTCTGCCGCAAAGGCGCAAGCGCACGCTCGAAGCGGTTGCCTCTCTTGTGATCTGCGCGAGTGAGCACCGTCCATTGATACTCGTTGTCGAGGATCTGCACTGGATCGATGACGGCACCCAAGCTGTGCTCGATCATCTCGTCGACTTCATCGGTGCGTCGCGCGTGTTGCTTCTCGTGACCCATCGACCCGAGTATCGGCACACATGGTTTGGCAAGAGCTACTTTTCCCAACTGCACGTGGACAGTCTCGCCGCCGAAAACGCGGAACTGCTGCTGCGGTCGCTGCTCGGCGACGACGGCGGGCTTTCCGCGCTTCGCCGGCGCCTGATCGAGTGCACGGGAGGCACGCCTCTTTTCCTGGAAGAGTCTGTTCGTGCGCTGGCGGATGCGGGCGCACTGGTCGGCCAGATGGGCGCGTACCACAAGGTTCGAGCCATCGACACGGTCGATATTCCATCGACCGTGCATGCGGTCCTTGCTTCGCGGATCGATCGCCTGTCCGTGCAGCAGAAGATCCTGCTGCAGATGGCGGCCGTGATCGGCCAGGAGTTTCCGGTCGATCTTCTGCAGCCGATAGCCGATCTCGACCGCGAACAAGTGCTCGATCTGCTGGCTGATCTGCAGGCGGCTGAATTTGTCTATCAGACCCGGTTGTTGCCGCAGCAGCAATACACCTTCAAGCATGCGCTCACGCATCGTGTCGCTTATGCAAGCGTGCTCAAAGAGCGGCGACGCTCAGTGCACGTACGGCTTGTGGATGTCATCGAGCGGCTTCACGCGCAACGTCTCGACGAGCATATCGAACGCCTCGCGCATCACGCGCTTGCTGGCGAACTGTGGGACAAGGCCGTTCATTATCTGTACCAGTCCGCGGGCAAGGCGCTTCAGCGGTCTGCGTATCAGCAGGCGGTTGAGCACCTGAACAGGGGGCTCGAGATCATCCGGACGTTGCCTCGCACCCCTGCCTTGCTCAGGCACGAACTCGATTATCAAAAGGTCCTGGGCATGACCATGATGGCGGCGAAGGGCTGGGCGGCGAAAGAAGTGCTTGACGCGTATACGCAGGCGAGGGTGCTCTGCGAGGAGCTTGGAGACGAGAGCGAACTGTTCACCGTGCTACGGGGCGAAGGACAGTATCGAATGATCCGTGGCGAGTCGGAAATCGCCCGCGAACTCGGCAACCGTTGCACAGCTCTGACGGCGGTTTCGCATGACCACGGGATGCAAATCGAGACGCATCATCTTTTCTGGACGAATAGTTTTTTCATGGGTGAATACGCTACTGCAGCGTTTCATAGCACAAGCGGAATGGTCCTTTACGAGCGCGAGCGAGACCACGCGCTGACATTCAAATACTCTGGACATGATCCTGGTGTGTGCTGCCGATGCTTCACCGCGTTGGTGCAGTGCCTGCGCGGATACCCGGACAAATCGCTGTCGATTTGCGACGAGGCGCTGAAACTCGCGCAAGAACTTGGTCATCCACTGACGACGGCATTGGCATACTGGACGTGTAGCTTCGCGCATCTCCTGCGTGGCGAGCCGGAGCTGGCGAGAGAGTGGGCGGCGCGGGAAATTGCTATTTGCGAGGAGTACGTGTTGCCCTTACTGCTGTCGCAAGGGACATTTCAACTGGGTTGGGCGCTGGCGCAGCTAGGCGATCTCGACGACGGCATAGAACGGATGCGGGAGGGCATTTCAGCAATCAGTGCGACGGGTGCCGAAATGGGGCTGCCGTACTTCAATGCGCTGCTTGGCGAAGCCCTTGGCCGCGCGGGCAAACCAGAGGCAGGGCTCGTCGAGATCGATCGGGCGCTCGCCGCTGTCAATCAGCACGGCGGACGCTTCCAGCTCTCGGAAATGCTGCGTCTGAAAGGCGAATTGCTCGCAGCTCAGCGCCCCGTGCGGCAAGAAGAAGCACTCGCGTCCTTTCGCGAGGCGATCGCGGTTGCGCAAAGGCAGGGCGCCAGTCTTCTCTGGCTTCGGGCGGCGATCAGCCTTGCACGCCAGTTGGCAGCAACGGGTGACATTGAAAATGCATACGCCGTGCTGCAGCCCGCCTGCGAAAGCATAAGGGAAGGAAGTGAACTCACTGATATTCGCACGGCGCAAGCGCTCCTGGCTGATCTGAAGAATCGCTAGCGCAGGGCTGCTTGCCGCTGCGAGCGCGTTGACTCTTAAGGGGAAGCCACACAACGTGAGCGGCTGGTCCGCGGTTCAGAGCGGCCAATTGTCTGGCAGACATGGATTGGCTGATGAGGTCGAAAGTTCGCATCCGCTTGCGGTGAAGCCTGACATTCGCGGCCGCTAAGCTGCTAGTGTCCGAAAGTCCGGCAAGCTTCTCATAGACGCCCCGGCAACGACGATGCCGGAATGTCGTAAGCGTCCCGCCGTCCCACCTTGCCGTCGGCGACGTTTGTGAGAGAGCGGACGCGCTCAGGACGCGGGATGCCAGTTGTGGGGGAGCATCTCGTCGATGCGGCTGTTCAGGTGGGTGGGCAGGCGGGTCAGCACATCGTTGAGGTGGGCCGACGGATCGTGCCCGTTGAGTTTGGCTGATTATGCCGCCCGCAGAACTATGCCGATCGAGTGCGCCTTCCCCCCAGATTCATCGCGAGTTTTCTACGATGGGCTCGGCATAGTTAGTCTTGTGCCTCCGCGTTCAACACCGGAGGGACAGGATTATGATTACAGAAGAGTACTTGAGCAGGAGCCGGTTGTTCCGGCGCCTAAAGAATGGACCTCAAGGAGAGCTCATCGAGCTTTGCACGGCACGTCTAGTCAAGGACGGGCTGGCTGGCCAAAGCACGTGGCGATGCCTTAACATGGTCAGCAGAGCGGTGTGAGGACGAGTGCGCTACGCTCTGCCAAGCGTTGCAGGCGCGTCACGAGCGCTAATAGTAGCAAGAAGGCAGTTCGGCCGCAGACGGCTTTTCTGTCATCCGCCTCCACGCCGATAACGCAGAAGATTGTTCGCCGCGCAGGCACTGCAGGATCACGATGCCACTGTGGCAAGGACTACGTTTATGGGCGACCCTGCCTTTCCTGGCCCCGGAATGCCTATGCCATATGGAGACCGCGCCAAAGCGGGGGCTGAGTCGGTCTTCACACAAGAGCATAATGAGCCACCTACAATGTGCTCATCTCCTTCGATCCTTAACCGGCAATCGCTGTCCTCCAGTTGYAAATCGGCCTGCGAGGCTTGAGCCCGCCGGTCTGGCGGCGCCTCCTCACTCCCTAGTACGCGTCATGATCTATCTGTTGCTGGCAGACCGCAGCGTCGAAATTGTTGCTGACCGAGGCATAGCCACCGGGAGTGGGAGGTCGTCTGTCGAGAAATGGAAGCAGCCCTACGGGGAGAAATTCTAGAGGATGCCGATTGGGCCGAGGTTGTAGACAAACTAGATGCAGCGCTGAGGTCAGCGGACTGAGAGCATTCATCTGAATTGAGTGCGGCGCAGTTTATCGCTTGTGTATCTGTGTATCGTATCTGAGCAGTCCGGTCTGGCGGGTCCCTTTGCTGACCGACATTTCGCCGCTCACCTGCACACGGCACCTGCGATGAGATGTCCCCGGCTTAAAACGGACGGTGTTGCACCCACGCGGGGAAGCGCTCATCAGTTTCGTCGGCGGAGATATCCCCAAGGTGTGTGCAGGCCTCGGCGGGCAGCGCAATTTGATACGCCTCGCGCCACAGCACCATGACGGTGAACCTGAGAACGCGAATTCGCACCTCTCTGGGGACGGGATACTCGGAAACATGTGAGGGAAGGGCCTCCATGCCAACACGCCGCCGGACCTCATAGGTGAGCATCCCTTTCTCATCGCGTCGAATCAACTCTGCACGCGCGAGGTGCAAGTACCAACAGAACCATGATCGTCTGCACGATGATTCATCCCTGATGAGACTGGCTTTTCTTATCCGGCTGACGCAATTTGCGTGCCATTTCGTTAGTGTTCCACCAGGCCTGTCGTGGTCATGGCAGCTGCCTACAACGTTCAGGTCACGGTCAGTTTGCTCCAGACACTCATTGTGATTGATAAGGCCAGTACTGAGTATCGGGTTTTGTAAGGACTTTGACGGTCGAGGGTGGGGCCTGCTGCGACATTGTTCGGAGATTATTTGCGCGGCCCCGATTGGCGTATTGATTGCAGCTGGCTGCCGACTCGTGTGGATGCGCTGAAGCGGCCTATTACTAACTTTTCAGAAAGTATTGTCAGGCCGCAGCGTATTGGCACTCCGGCTGGCGAAAGAACGACTTGACTAACTCAGGCAGTCGTTGAATGCGACGTAACGCACTTCTCGCCAATTTCTTCATTTCGTTCTTTCCCTGGACTAAAC
>NZ_JBFTSG010000054.1:0-66638 GCF_056399885.1 Cupriavidus sp. 01L45
CACCCCTTCCCATCCCGAACAGGACCGTGAAACGACTCCACGCCGATGATAGTGCGGATACCCGTGTGAAAGTAGGTAATCGCCAGGCTCTCCCTTGAAACCCCCCAGTACGAAAGTACTGGGGGGTTTTGCTTTTGCGGCGGCGATTATGATGAACCGCTGGCCTGGACGTTGCGACCAGTCCCCAATCCAACCTGCTTGACGCTTGCTATGAGAATCGCCTGCCTCGTCTTCGTCCTGGCCGCGGCAAAGATGAGTCCCGTCTTTGCCTCCGATTTCCTGGTGCCAGGTATCTATCGACTCGAAGCCGGTTCCAACCTGAGTGCGGCACAAAGGTTGCAAGGAAGGCCCGGCGAAGAGGATGTCGAGCACTTCGAACATGCCATTCCCGCAGCAGCGGATGCGACATATGCCGTGGTTTCGTATGAGTCCGATTCCCATCGAAACAAGCTGATCTTCCTTGTCGATCAGAATTACCGCACCGACATCAATGGTGCCAACAGGCTTTGCGTCGCCTATGCGTTTCCGGCTTGGAACGACTACTCAAAGTCCCAGCCATTTTGCCGAACCAATATCGGCACCGGCGAAGCCATGCTAAGGGGGAGCGATTCAGCATTTACGGTCGCCTGGCAGCCCAGGAGAGCATTCAAGCGCAGCGAGGCAGTTCCGCCCAATCGTCGACCCACCCCAGACGAAGTCGGTGCTTGCGCGCTCGGCGTCTGCGAACCGGCGGCTTACGGCCGGGCAATCCACCACTATGAAACGACATACTATGCCGATCGCTTCAAACTGGTGACGCCGCGCACCTATGGCGACATCCTCTACCTCGAAAAGGCGGTGCCAGTCTTCGCGCAGGCAGATCGTGCGTCGCCAGTTGCCAGCCTGGACGCCGGGAGCTTTGTCGCCGTTCTTGCCAGCAGACGGGATTGGTACGAAGTCGAGCATGTCCATCGGGACGGATCGGCTTTCCATGGCTGGATCGACCGGGATGATTTGTTCGAACTGAAGTGGGTTGAGCAGAAGGCCAGCACAAAGGACTTTCGCTTTCGCGTCGCCTTTCGTCCTGATAATGACGCGCCAGAGGCTGCAGTGCCGGTGGCCATCGAGGTGCTGGACCGAAGAACCGGTCGGCGCCTGCAGGTCCTTCGCGACTTCGATTCAGAGGGACAAACCGCCGACAAGGAATTCCTGCAAGTCGTCGACGCCAATTTCGATGGCCACCCGGACATAAGCATCTTCGGCATGTCGGGTGGCGCAGGTCCAAACAACACCACGCACTTCTTTCTGTTCGATCCGGTTGCGCGGCAATTCGTCCATAACGAGGAGTTGTCCAATTTGCCGCAGATATCCATTGACGCCAGTCGCCATACGGTGATGTCGGCACAGCGTGGTAGTTGCTGCAGTCACTCCGCTCAGACTTTTCGCTATATCGACGGGAAGCTGACACTGGTTGCCGAATGGGACGAGAGCTTGTCGGCAGACGGGAAATGGCTGGTGACGACGTCCGGAGACCTGGAGAACGGCAAGATGCGCTACCGGACCAAACGAAAGAAGGCGCAGTAGAGCTGATCTGCCCCCAAAGCGGCATCACCGACAGGATGCATGCCGTTGGCCTTGCATTCTCATCCACGCCCTTCGACGTACAAAAAGAACTCGACCCGCTCACCCGCATATTCCATCGACTGGCCAAACGTAATCCAGCCATGGCCCCTGAGCGTGACTTCGTCGCGGCGCAGAACGAACTCATCTTCGCCATCGATGGTGACGTGCGTGCCATTCGAGCTGCTGTCGATCAGCACATATCTGCCCGCGCGAGACTCGACCGTGGCCTGGAATCTCGACGCTTGCCGGTCCGAAACGACAATGCTCATGCCACTATCACGGCCGATGGTCACCGGCAGGGATGCGGCGTTCATTTCGAGCAGCGTCTCCCGGTACCTTAGCGTGAGCAGCGCGGAGCGCAGCGAGCGCGGACTTGCGTTGGCCATGACGGTCATGTCGGCGTTCTGCTCCCATATTGCTTCGAACAACTCGACTGGCGGTTCCTTGCCGCGCACCTGGATCGGATACAGGTAGCGCGTCATCTGGCGCAGCCTTGCAGACAGGTGTTCCACCGCATCCTTGCTGGTGATGATCTGGCCGCGTGACGCGAGCTTCGTCAGGCGAGCCGCGAGATTCACGGTGTCACCAAATACGTCGCCCGATTCGTCTGACAAGACCGGTCCATGGTGAAAGCCGATATGGACCGACATGGGAACACTGGCGATGGGAGGAAGTTGAGAAACAGCCACTTGCATGTCGAGTGCCGCCTGCATCGCCTGTTCGGCCGAGGGAAACAGCACCATGACCTCGTCTCCGATCGTCTTGACGACCCGGCCCTGGGATGCGCCGGAGCAGGACTTCATGACAGAGATACAGCGGCCGATGGCACCGAAGGCAACCGTATCGCCGGCCAATTCATATAGCCTTGTGCTGCCACTGACGTCCGCGAACATCACCGAGCCATCGGACGCCTCAGGTTTCGGTTCTCGGTCCATATGCATCTCAATCCGTTCGGTCGATCAGCTGGCCGTCAAAGCGTTTGTCCGCAAATCGCGAGCTTCCACCTTTGGCATTCTAGGCACCGTCACCGGGCTTGCCCAACCTGCATAGACGGGATTTCTCGCAATAGTGCGGCCGCGTACGCTGGTGCCGGCCCGCCACCGCCTAATCGGCCTTAACGGAGCGCATACTCGGGCTGGCCGGAGGGTTCCGGCACGTGACCCGGATGCGACCCGGATGCGACCCGGTTGGTGGCTCCTTGGTGTCAGGGAGGTGAAATGGACGAGATGCAAGCGCGTTTCCTGGCGCTGTGGTCGCGCAGTGGCGGCATCCACGCCGAAGCCGTCCATGCCGACCTGGTGCTGCATTACGCCGAACCGGCGCGCCACTATCACACCCTGCGGCACATCCGCCGCTGCCTGCGCGATCTCGATTGGGCGCGTGGCGCGGTCCCCGATCCCGACGCCGTGGAACTGGCGCTGTGGTGCCATGACGTGATCTTCATTCCCGGCGCCAGGGACAACGAGCAGCGCAGCGCCGAGTGGTTCCTGCGCTGGGCGGGGGATGGCATCCCGGCGGCGGGGCGCATTGCCGACATGATCCTGGCGACCACGCACACCGCAGTGCCGGCCGACCCGGATTGCGCCTTTGCCGTCGATATCGACCTCGCGGTTCTCGGGGGCGGACGCACGCGCTTTCGTCAGGACGGGGCGCGCCTGCGGGCCGAGCGTCCCGATCTCGACGATCTGGTCTATGACGCCCGCGAACGGGCTGTGCTGGATGCGCTGCTGGCCCGTCCCCGCATCTATTACACGGAATTATTCCAGGCCCGCTGCGAAGCCCGCGCCCGTCGCAACCTGACGTGGCGGCTTGGCCGGCCGGCGCCGCATTGAGCCGCAGACGCCATCGATCGAGGAGACCTCCATGTCCCAGCGTGCCAGAGCAACAGTGAGCGGAGCCCGGCGTTCGACCCCGCGAACGGCGCCAGGCCGCCGGGCAACGGAGGAGGGCAGCGGCAACCAGACGCCATCCTCCCCGGTTCGCCGCATCAATATTGCGCTGCAGGGCGGCGGCAGCCACGGGGCGTTCAGTTGGGGCGTGCTCGACCGCCTGCTGGAAGACGGCCGCATCGAGGTCGACGGCATCAGCGGTACCAGCGCCGGCGCGGTCAATGCCACCGTGCTTGCCTACGGCATTGTCAGCGGCGGGCGCGAGGGGGCGCGCCAAATGCTTGAAGCGTTGTGGCGCGGCGTCGCCGAATGCGCGCGAATGAGTCCTCTGCAACCCACCTGGTTCGACCGGATGCTGGGGCTCGACCGGTTGAACCTGTCGCCCGGGTGGCTGCTGTTTGACCATATCACCCGTTTTTTTTCTCCGTACCAGCTCAATCCGTCCAATCTGAACCCGCTGCGCGACATGCTGGTCAAGATGATCGATTTCGATATCTTGCGCAACTGCCGCAGCCCCAGGCTCTTCCTGTGCGCCACCAATGTATTGAGCGGCCGCATGCGGGTGTTCACCAATCACGAGATCGGCATCCAGGCGGTGCTGGCGTCGAGTTGCCTGCCCAGCTTGTTCCAGGCTGTGGAGATCGAAGGGGAGTATTACTGGGACGGCGGCTACATGGGCAACCCGCCCATCTACCCGCTGATCTACGAGACCGACAGCCGCGATGTACTGATCATCCGCATTAATCCGATCCGCATTCCCGATGTGCCGACTACGGCACGCGAAATCCTCGACCGCGTCAATACGCTGAGTTTCAACTCGTCGCTGATGCGGGAAATGCGCGCGATTGAGTTCGTCTCCCGGCTGATCGACGAAGGCGCGCTGGATCCGGCGCAATACCGGCGCATGTTCATCCATAACATCGATGCCGAGACCGAGATGGCCCGGCTTGGGGTATCGAGCAAATTCAACGCTGACTGGCACTTCTTGCGCGAGCTCTACACGCTGGGGCGCGAGCGCGCCGATAGCTGGCTGAAAGCCAACTTCAGCGCGCTGGGAGCGCGGTCGTCGACGGATATTCTTGAGACTTTCCTGTGAGGAAGATGGCGTGCCTGCAGGCGTCCGGAGACCCGTCTGGGAGGCGGTTCGCAGGGACGCCGGCGACCTCGCGTTACGCGGCGGCCAAATCGCTTGCGCGTGGCCGCCGCTCCGGTTTCTCACTGGGTCGCTCAGAACGGCTTCTTCACCGCCGGATCGCCGTGGCCCGCAAACAGCTTCAATGTCAGGCGCTGCGCCAGGTTCCCGTAGGGCGGATAAAACAGCGCGATGGGAAAGAAGCGATGCCGCTTGAATACCGTGCGCGCATGCGACAACTCGCGAAAGCCCTCTTCACCGTGATAATTGCCCATGCCTGACTGGCCCACGCCCCCGAAGGGGGCGTCGTGGTTGACCACATGYCACGCCCAGTCATTGATCGTGACACCGCCCGAATGCGTGCGCGCGAGCAGCTTGCCGCGCTCGGACGCGTCATGGCTGAAGCAATACAAAGCCAGCGGGCGCGCTTGCCGCTGCACCATTTCGATGGCCTGCTCGTGCGTGTCGTAGGGCACCACCGGAAGGACGGGCCCGAAGATCTCTTCGCGCATCAGCGTCATATCCGGTGTGCAGTTCGTCACCACATGCAGCGGCAAGCGGCGTCCGGGGCCGATCTCGCCGCAGGGGATCACCGTCGCGCCCTTGGCGCGCGCATCCTCCAGCATGTCCTTGATGCGCGCAGCGTGGCGGTCGCTGGCCAGCGCCGTGTAATCCGCGTTCCGCGCGGTACGCTTGCCGTAGAGTTCGCCGAAGCTGTGGACCACCGCCTTGACGAATTCGTCCACGCGCTCGCGTGGCACCAGCGCGTAGTCGGGAGCCACGCAGACCTGTCCGCAGTTGATGCCCTTGCCATGCGCGATGCGCCGGGCGGCCTCGCGCACCGGATAGTCGCGCAGGACGATCGCGGGCGACTTGCCGCCCAGCTCCAGCGTGACCGGTGTGAGATTGCGCGCTGCCTGGCCCATGACGATACGGCCCACCGCCGGCGAACCGGTGAAGACGATATGGTTGAATGGCAGGGCGGTGAAGGCGCCTGGGTCCGCGAGTTCGCCGCCGACCAGCGCCACGTGGTCTTCGGCGAAGACCTCGCCCAACATCTGCCTGAGCGTGGCGTTGGTTGCCGGCGTGGTCTCCGGCATCTTGATCATGACGCGGTTGCCCGCTGCCAGCGCCGCCACCAGCGGCCCCAGCGACAGGTAGACCGGGAAATTCCAGGTGGCAATCACGCCGACGACGCCCTTGGGCTGGTAAGTCACGCGCAGGCTGTTGCTGGCAAAAAGCAGTTCCGGCCGGCGGCGGCTTGCACGCATCCAGCGGCGCACATGCGAGATCGCGTGATTGATCTCCAGCGTGGTCGGCAGCACTTCCAGCATCTTTGTTTCCGCGAGGGAACGCTCGCCGAAATCCCGGTCGATCGCCTCGGCGAGCACGTCCTGGTATCGCAGGAGTTGCCTCTTGAGCGCGCGCAGGTGCTGGCGCCGCTGCCCGGCATCGGGGCAGGGGTTTTGCAGGAAGGCGTGGCGTTGTGCCTCGAACACCGACTCCATGCGGGCGCTAACGATGGCTTGCTCAGCCAGTTGCTCTGTCAGCGTGCGGTCGTTCATGCCGACCTCCGCTGTTCCGTGCCTTGCGGGGCCGCATCGGCGTCCGCTTCCGGTTCCACATAAGCGCGCCCCCCGAAGCGCAGCGCCGAATGCTCTCGACGCGACTGGACCAGTGGGTAGAACATCTGGATGTACCAGCGCTCCTGCCCGAACAGCCGGTCGTCCTGCAAGCCAATCCCCGCTGGGTATTTGCGCGTGATGTGCGCCGAGCCGAAGAGGATGTCCCAGAAAAACAGGAGATTGCCGAAGTTGCCCTTGTAATGCCCGATCCCATCGTCGTTGGTGATCGCGTGGTGCGCCCAGTGCGTGGCAGGCGTCGAGATGGTCCGCTCCAGGATCCACATCAGCGGGCGCAATGCGCGGATCCGGTACAAGGGCTCGTCCCAGCGCCATGCGCTGTGCGCCCCAAGGATCACCGTCAGCTTGATGACAAGGTACGCACCATAGACCTTGGCAAAGCCCAGGTAGAGCAGGACACCGGCAATCCACAGCCCCGGCATCATCAGGTAGTAGAAGAAGTTGTTGCGGTACGTCACGCGGATGCTCATGTACTGCGCGGTATGGTGCGCGCGGTGCAAGGGCCACAGCAGCGGCGAATGCGATATGCGGTGCCACCAGTACTGGGTCATGTCGTCGCAAACCAGCAGGATCGCGGCCATGGCCCACCACGGCAGGTTCGCCCACGCCCCTCGCTGCTCCGGCATGAGCCAGGCGCAAAGCTCGCCCGTGACGAGCAGGACCAGGGGCTGCGTGATGGCGATCAGGCTCAGGAACATGGCCAGTTCCAGCCTGGTGTCGTCCTGGGTGGCGTTGACGCTCGTCTGGTAGCGGCGCGTAACAAACTCCATGCCGGCAAAGCCGAGCATGACGACCGCGATCAGCATGTTCTGTAGTTGCATACTCATTGGGGGGTGTCTCCGATCTTGCTCTATGGTCTGAACGGTCCAGGCCTTCTGGCGCCATCAGGTCCGAACGACTTTAGGCTTGCCGGGGTAATGCGTCCAATGCATACTATGCAACGTTCCAATGCGTCAGGAGCAACGCAACATGATGGACCTTCGCCGTCTCAGCCATGTCCTGGCGCTCGCCGATGCACTGCATTTCGCGCGGGCGGCCGAGCGGGTCCACCTCAGCCAGCCGGCCTTCAGCCGCAGCATCCAGGCCATCGAAAGCGATCTCGGCATCCGCCTGTTCGACCGTGACGTGGGCGAGGTCAGGCCGACTCCGGCGGGCGAGTTCGTGATCGAACGGGCGCGCAGGCTGCTGTTCGATGCGCGCTGCCTGCAGCGCGATGTCGATCTTTATCGCGACAGCCGGCTGGGCGATACCGCCTTCGGGGCCGGACCATTCCCGGCCGCCACCCTCATGCCACGGGCGTTGTCCGAATTGCGCCGCCTCTATCCCAGGGTTGCCTTGCGCGTCGAGGAGAGCAACTGGAAGCAGTTGCTGGAACGCTTGCGCGCGGAGGATATCGAGTTCTTTGTCGCGGACGTGCGGGATTTGCCGGAAGATGCGGCTCTGGAGATCCGGCCGGTGGGCGCCCAGCGCGGCGGCTTCTACGTTCGTGCATCGCATCCGCTGGCCTCGCGTCAGTGCACATTGACCGAGGCCTGGCACTACGGTGTCGCGGCCACGAAAGTACCGCGCATCGTGAAGGCCGAACTGGCAAGGGTGCTTGGATTGCCGGCGGGCCAGGAAGCCCCGCTTGCGCTTGAGTGCGACGACTTCACCATCCTCCGGTCCGTGGCCTTGTCCACTGACACCGTCCTGGCCGCGACGCTGACGTCGGTGCAGGCCGATATCGATGCCGGCGCGCTGCTCCCGTTGCATATCCTGGGACTGCCGGCGCTGTACTCCGAGATGGGTGTCGTGAGCCTTCGCAACCGCACGCCGTCGCCCATGGCGCAACATGCCATCGCGTGCATCAGCCGGGTCGCCAGTGAGGTCAACATATAGCCAGCGAGGCGAGGGCGGTGGCACGCACCAGGGGCTCTGTCCGAGCGTGCCGAAAAGGGTGCCGCGACTACGCCGGGCCGCCTTGATCCTGGCCTCGCCATTGCCCGGGTTTGACCACTACCGGCTCCGCTGGCTGGGCCATGAAGTGCAGCGACATGATCTGCACCCCGTTGCGGTTGAATTCGTCCTGGATCTCGGCGTGCAGGGACGACAGCGCCTGCGGGCGTAAAGCGGGATCGTCGATGGCCACCATCAGCTCGTACTCCACGTAATAGTCGGACAGCGCCCGCTGGAGCACGAACGGCGTGGGCACCATGGCGACATGCCGCATGCGCGATGCCGCCGCCAGCAGCATGGCGTGGACCTGCCGCCATGGCGTGTCATAGCCGATGGTGACGGTGGTTGCAACCAGGGCGCCACGGTCCGTGGCATGGCGCGAATAGTTGACGATGGGAGAGGCCACCACGACGGCATTGGGAATGGTGATCTCTTCATTGCGCACGTTGACCAGCTTGACCGATAGCGTATCGAGCGACATCACCGTGCCGGTGTTTTCCCCCAGCGTGACGAAGTCGCCGCGCTTGAGCGCGCGCGAGTAGACCACCACCATGCCGCTCATCAGTTGATTGACGATGCCCGCCGATCCCAGCGTGATCATGAAGCCGAACAGCACGCTCAGGCCCTTGAAGACGTCGCTCTGCGAGCCAGGCAGGTAAGGGTACGCGAAGACGAAGCCCAGTGCCCACACCAGCAGCACCACGACACGGCGCGTGGCGCCCGCGGTTTCGCGATGCATGCCGGTTAGCTCCAGCCTGCCCCGCTGCGCAGCTTCGAAGATGTTGTTCACCATGGCATGCACGGCGCGCGTGATCAGCAGGATCACAATCGCGGTGATGATGCCCGGCAACGCCTGGATGCCGCTCAGCGCAATGCGGGTGAGCAAGCCAAACAGCATCGCACCCAGTCGGGTTCCCATCGGCTGCGACGCAGGGAACTGCTCCAGCACGAAGATCAGCCACAGGTAGAGCAGCAGCATGAAAAGGAAGAGTGCGATCAGCTGAACCAGTTGCCGTGCCAGCTGATAAGCCGATCCCGTCCAGTCGAAGCCACGGGAGGTGCGGCTGAGCAGGTGTGCCTCTATGATCCGCTGCATGGAGGCATAGGCCTAGGCGCGCAGGCGCGCAATCGCCCAGCTCAGCAGCCCAAGAAGCGCGCTGGCCAGCAATGTCAGCGCTACGCCCCGTATCAGCACCGGCCAGCGCATCTGGTCGCGCCGCGCGGTCATGGCCTGTTGCAGGCGCTCGGCGATCTGGCGTACGTCGGCATCAAAGGCCGTGGTATCGCCGCGGCTCGCGGTCATGTTCGACGTACGAAAACACAAGCCGGTTGCCGATGCGAAAGGCCACGCCGTCTTCGCCGTCCAGTCTGTTGGATACCCATTGGACAGGCAGGGCGAGTTCGGCACGTGTCAGGCTGGCGAGGTTGGCCTCGGCACGCTCGCGCCGGGCCTCGGGCGGCACGCCGGCCAGGGTTGCGCGGAACGAGGCGATGGGGCGGTCCAGCAGGGTTACCGTAGGTACCGCCGGTCGTTCAATGGCGCCGGAATCCTGCGGGGCGCTTTGCGCATGGAGCGTCCCGCAGGCCGCGGCGAGGATCACCCAGATCAGGCTGTTCAACAACTTAAACCAATCGCGCATTGCCACGGCAGGCCCTCAATGGATCGCAGCAGGTCCAGATCTCATTCCAGCGCGCAGGCGCGGTCCTGATCCTGATCATTTCCAGTTAGCGTAAGTCCGCGGCCAGCCAAGCGGAATTCACATTTTTCGACGCGCGATATTAGGACTTCAACGCGGGAGAGTCCCGGTCGTCGCCTGACTGCCGCGGCGCTAGAAGCTGGCGGCCAGCCCCAGCGAGACGCCCGATACGTTGTTGCCGAATACGTAGCGCACCACGGCGCGTATGCGCGTCACGAACACTTCATGCGCGCTGGTATCGAGTTCCAGGCCCGTGCCCAGGGTCGTCAGGTTGGTGAATCCGAGGATTTCGGACTGGCTGCCAAGATAGCGCGAGTGCGAAAGTTCCAGTACATAGCGCACGGGCCGGTCCAGGGCGCGCAGCCCCGTGGGCGCGCGCCAGCGCGCGTACAGGTTGGCGGTCTGGGCAGAGGCCGATCCCTGCACGGCTTCCGAACTGCCGCCGAAGCTCTGGAGATGGATATTGGTGTATCGCAACTCGAGGTCGATCTCGTGGGTTTCCCGGTAGTGCTCCCAGTCCAGCATGACCGAGCCGCCTAGCCCGTAGGCGTTCAGGGTGCCGTGGTCCAGGAAGTTGATCTGCCGGTCGGTGATGCGCTCCGTGACAAACTTGGCCACCGAGAGATCGCTGGCTACATAACCCAGGGAGAAGTTGAAGATGGGCCGGAACACCAGTTCCTTGTTCTCCGTCAGGGGGAAATCCCAACCAATCCCGCCGGTGGCGGAGACCGTGTTCCACTTGGCCGGCACGGATCTCGATTCTGTTCCATTGGACGCAACGAACTGGGGATCGTACCGGCTATAGGCGATAGCGCCCTCGAGGTAGATTGGAAATGACTTGCTCATGGTCGCGCCGCCGCCTAGCTGCGACATCACGATGCCGGGGTTGCCGGAGCTGGCGTTGTTGATCGACAACGAACTGGAAGTCAGGTCCGGCACCACGGAATAAGACATTAGCGACAGCACGCCGTTGGCGCGCTTCTGCACGCTGGCGTTCAGGAAACTAAAGTCGGGGGCGCCCTGGGCGCCAGCCAGCGCAGGCGCAAGCATCAACGCGCCAATGGCGATCCGGCTGCGGAAAGCCGCGCCGAGGGGCCAGGATCGGCTACGCCGTTGCATGGCGAAACGCGATTCGAGCGGATAGTGCTTCATCTCAACACCTTCGTTCCAACTCTTGCGCAATGGCCCGGATCGAGACGGCACGGCCAACGCCGATGGCCATGGGGAGCCTGGGCTCGTTCCCCCCCAAGATATAACGTAGACGTCAATGATGACGGTATAACGGCTCAGGTACGTTCAATTTCCTTTTGCGCCTACATGAATTGTTTCGATGCCACTTGCATCCGCGGAATGCTCTGCATTTCTGTCCATCTGTTTTCCTATTTTGTTTAAGGTGGACCAAAGAGATTTTGAATTGCCACGCCTGTTAGCCGTCGCATATTGTGCAGACTGGCCGGGCATCCAGGAAAGCCGCTGGGCGCCAGCGTGTTGATTGAGCCGATGCCTGTCTTTTCGTGGAGAGGCAAAAATGCGTCGCTTGAGAGTGTTGGCCACCTGGTGGCTTGGGCTGCTTCTGCTGATCCCGGCCGGCGCTTCGCTGGCGCAGTCCAAGCTCGATCACGGACAACTGGACCAGCTCATGGCGCCGATTGCCCTTTACCCTGACGCCTTGCTTTCCCAGGTGCTGATGGCGGCGACCTACCCGGAAGACGTGGCGGCGGCAGCGGCATGGTCGAAATCAAACCCCAGCCTCTCCGGGGATGCGGCCACCAAAGCCGTGGCCGGGGAGCCCTGGGATCCCAGCGTGCAATCGCTGGCGGCATTCCCTTCGGTGCTGGACCTGATGGGCAGGCAGCCACAGTGGGTGCAGTCGATCGGCAACGCCTTTCTCGACCAGCCCAATGACGTGATGGATTCCGTGCAGCGCTTGCGTGTGCAAGCGCAAAAGGCGGGCAGCCTGAAGACGACCGAGCAGCAGAAGGTGGTGACGCAGACCACCGGCGGCACCACGGTGGTGCAGATTGAGCCGGCGAATCCGCAGGTGGTGTACGTACCTGCCTATAACCCCACCGTGGTTTATGGCGCATGGCCCTATCCGGCCTATCCACCCGCCTATTACCCCCCGCCTCCCGGCTCAACGTTTGCCTCGGCCATGGTCGCCGGGATCGGGTTTGGTCTTGGCGTTGCGGCGGTAAACTCGATGTGGGGCGGATTCAACTGGAACAACCATGACGTGAATATCAACGTCAATCGCTATAACAACGTCAATGTCAACAACCGGCTCAACGTCAATAGCGCCAATACCAACTGGCAACACAATCCGGCGCACCGCGGCAATGTCCCGTACAACAACCCGAACGTGAGCAGCCGCTACGACCAGCAGCGCCAGGCCGGGCTTTCCAGCCGGCAACAGGGCGCGCAAAGAGCCGCACCCGCGCCGGGCTCCCGGGATGCGGCCCGCGACCGCGCAGCCCAGTCGATGGAGAGCCGTACCGGGCAATCCATCCCCGGCCATGGTGGTGCGGGAGAAAACCGCGCGGCAGCGCGCGGCGCGGCCGGCGAGCARYGCAACCCAGCCGGCGCCGACCGGCAACGGGCCGACCACGCCGATGCACGCAACCGCTCGCGCGATGCCAATCGAGACAGCGCGTTGCGCGATGCGGGCAATGGCGACAAGGTGAGGCAGCAATCGCAGCGCGCGGCCAGGGATAGCGGCGGCGCGCGGCAACAGGCCGCACCCAGGGCCGCGGCCCGCGATCCGGGCCAGCCCAGGGCGGCGGCACCCCAGCGCGGTGGTGGAGGGGGAGGGGGCCACCCTGGCGGTGGTGGTGGATTTGGCGGCCATGGTCGGAGATAAGCATGATACGCAACTTCGTAGGTGCCCGAACCGCGCGTGGGCTGCGCGTCCTGGTGGCCGCGGCAGCGCTCGCGATCGCCGCCCCGGTCTTTGCCCAGCATGCATATCCCACGCCGGAGGCGGCGGCGAATGCCTTGGTCGATGCCATCTCGAGTAGTGACAATGATGCGCTCAAGCAGGTGTTGGGCCCGCAATATCCGTTCTTGATACCGGAGGGTGGCGTGCATCGCGATGACATCTATGCTTTCCTGGCCGCCTGGGCCAGGCAACATCAGATCGAGAAGACCGGCGACAACCGGGCCAGTCTCGTCGTGGGCGAGAGTGGCTGGTCGTTTCCGATTCCCATGGTCAAATCCGGCGATGGCTGGAAGTTTGACCTGCGTGCCGGCCAGCAGGAACTCCGCGCCCGGCGTCTCGGCCGCAACGAGCTGGAAACCATTGCCATGCTTCGCCAACTGGCCGAAGCCCAGCAGCAATACGCCACGGAGGTCGGTAACGGCGCCTATGCCAAGCGCCTGGTAAGCCGGGCCGGTAAGACCGACGGGCTGTATTGGCCAGCGGACTCCGAGGGCGACAAGAGTCCGCTCGGGCCTGATGCCCTGGTGATGGGGGCGGATACGCCCGCCGCGGAAGCGTTCCATGGCTACCATTACCGTATCGTCCCGCCGGGCAAGGGCAGCGACGCAAAGTATGTGTTCCTTGCCTGGCCGGTGGCGTATGGAAAGACTGGCGCGCACACATTCGCGCTCGACAGCAGCGGTACGGTCTATGCGCGGGACCTTGGCGCCGGCACGGCGTCGCGGGCCAAAGCGATGGGGACATTCGTACCGGATGCCGGCTGGGCGAAAGTGGAATAGGACTCGCGCGGGGACCTTGCCGGGATCACGGCACCCGTCATGGGATTCTCAAGAGCCGGGTGGCACATGTCGCATAATGCGGCTCTTTGTCGCTCATCGAGAGTTCCGCCGTCATGCCAACGATCCGCAAGCCCGCGACCCGGCCGCCAGGCCGGGCAAGCACGTCCGCTCGCAAGGGGGCGCCCGCGCGCCGTTCGGCGAAGGCACTCGCGGCAGGCACGGAGCAGCCACCCGCCATGCGCCCCCCGCGCCAGTCGCGCAGCGAGCAAAACCTCGACAAGATGGTCAAGGCCGGCCGTGCGCTTGCCGAGCAGCGCGGCAATCTGGATGAGATTTCGCTGAACGACGTGGTCGGCGCGGCAAACACATCGATTGGTGCCTTCTACGCGCGCTTCAAGGACAAGGAGGCTTTCCTCGCATTCATGCTCGAGGCCGCGCTGGCCGAAGCCGAAGCGATCACCCGGCAATCGATCGCGGAGGATCCGGTCTGGCAAACTGGCCCGGCATCCGCCATCGTCGAGCGCATCGTGCGCATCTACGTCGGCCGGTTCCGGCAGAACCGTGGCCTCTTCAAGGGATTCCTGCGGCATTACTCGGCCACAGGCAGCGGGGACAATCCCATGCGGCAAGCCAACCGGCGCGTGCAGGACTTGCTTGTGCCGTTGCTGGCCAGCCAGCTTGATTCGCCGCGGCCGGCCCATGCCACCTTCGAGGTACGGGTCGCCATTCAATTCCTGGTGGGCACGCTGGCCAATATATTGCTCAACGATCCGGGCCCGTTGCATCTCGAAGGACGCAAGCTGGAAACCCATCTCGTCAGGATGATGAGGCGCTACCTGCTGTTGCCGGAGGGTTAGCGCGCCTATGCGTCGCCGGCCGCAGGCGAGGATAGATAGCAATACAGCATCGCCGTGAGCCGTTGCTCCAGCCGCGGATCGTCCAGGGCCAGGCCGCTGGGCGCATGCAGCACGATGCTGGTCAGCGCGCTGATCACGAGTTGCACCGCGATCCGGGTCTCGCCGTCGGGTCCGGTAAAGCGCCCGGCGGCAACCTGGCTGGCCAGGCGCGGCACCATGGCGTCCAGGATCCGCCGGTTGGCCTCGCGGATAGGTTGCCACAGGGGATTCTGCGCAGGGCTATGCCGCATGTAGGCCGCAAACAGGCCGCGATGCCTGCGGAACAGGCCGACATAGAAACCAACGATACGGCCGCAGATCGCGGCAGCGGGCCCTGCGTTCCAGGTCGGGTCCGTGGCCAGCGAATAGTCCAGCTCGGCTCGCAATTCAGCCAGTGTGTCTTCCAGCACCAGCGCGCAGAAGGTCTCCTTGTCCGGAAACCGGGCATAGAAGGCCCCGATCGAGGTGGAAGCGGCGCGCACGAGATCGGCGAGGGAAAACCCGGTCAGGCTGCCGGCCTCGTTGATCAGCGTCCGGCCGGCCGCCAGCATGGCCTTGAGGGTGGCTTCGCTGCGTTCCTGACGGGGTTGTTTCAGCCCGGCGCGCAACGTGGTCGCCGCAGTGTCCGCCGGGATGGTGGTTTCTGCTGTCATACGTCATAGGTGATTGCGACCGGCCGCTCCTGGCGCGGACGCGCCTGGCAAGTCAGGATCCAGCCGGCAGCAAGCTCGTCGGCGCCGAAGACATCGTTGCGCTCATGAACCACCGCGCCATCGATGCACTTGGCCGCGCACGATCCGCAATAGCCCTCCTCGCAAGCATAGGGCGCATCCACGCCGCAGGCGAGCGCGGCTTGCAGCAGTGACTGGCCGCTGGCGACACGCACGACATGCAGTGCGCCGCCGAGGATTACCTTGGCATCGCAAGCCACCGCGCTGGTTGCCGCCGGCAATGCCGCACGGATCGCCGAGCCAGCCTCAGGCTCCGGCATGGGAGCGTCGAATCGCTCCAGATGCACGCGCCCGCGCGCCATCCCGGCCGCCTCGGCCGCTTCCAGTACGGTCTGCATGAATGGCCCCGGCCCGCACAGATAGAGCTGGCATTGCGCAACGGACGAGAGCAGGGCGGCAATCTTGCCGCGCTCGGGAAAGCCATCGGCATCGTCGCAGTGCATATGCACAGCGAGGCGATCCGGATTGCCCCGCGCCAGGGCGGCAATCTCCGCCGCGAAGATCGTGCTGCGCGTATCTCGGTTGGCGTAGAAGAGCGTCATCCTGCGGCGCGTGGATGCCAGCGCCGACCGGATCATCGAGAGGACCGGCGTAATGCCGCTGCCCGCCGCGCAGAAGACGAGCGGGGCGTCCATGTTCTCGCAGACGAAGCGGCCAGCCGGCGCGCTCACCTCCAGCCGGGTTCCGGCCCGGACATGGCCATGAAACCATCCCGACACGCGGCCATCGGGGATGCGCTTGACCGTGACAACCGGCAGGCCTCCCGCTTCAGGCGAGCTGGAAAGCGAGTAGCTCCGCAGCAGTATTTCCCCATCCACGTTTACCCGGAAGGTGAGGTGCTGCCCGGCACGGTAGGCGAAAGATTGCTGCAGCGCGTCGGGGATCGAAAGCGTGTAGGAGCAAGCATCTTCGGTCTCCCGAGTGACCTGCGCGACAGTCAGATTGTGGAACTGCATCAATGTCTCCCGGCTTCTCCGGACCCTGTGCCGGGTCCTTGAATTAACAAGAAAGAGAATTATGATTCTGTTTATAGCCGGAAGCCAACGCAAATTCAAGACAGGTCCCAACTCCGGCTAAGCAGGCATGGAGACCGGTCGAAACCCATGAGCGCCAAAGGAGATTGCATGTCATCCGTTCATCGTTACACGCTGCCGGTGGTACAGACGGGCTGGTCGATCGGCAGCCAGGTTGCCACCGAGTTCAACTGGGAATACGACAACGAGAATTCCAAACTGCTGCAGCTCTATGAAACCAGCAAGAAGCAGCAATGGAACGCCACCGACCGGATCGACTGGTCGCAGGAACTCGATCCCGAGAACCCGCAGGAACTCGATGACCGGATGATCCCGATCTACGGCACGCCGCTCTGGGAAAAGATGGGCAAGCACGACCGCATCGAAGTGCGCCGCCACCAGCAGGCGCATTCGCTGTCGCAGTTCCTGCATGGCGAGCAGGGCGCCCTGATGGTTTCGGCGCGGATCGTGCAGATGGTCCCGGACATGGATGCCAAGTTCTATGCCGCCACGCAGACCGTGGACGAAGCACGTCACGTGGAGGCCTATTCGCGCCTGCTGCACGAGAAGGTCGGCATCCTCTATCCCATCACGCCGGGACTCAAATCCTTGCTTGAGAGCATCCTGACCGATTCGCGCTGGGACTTCTGCTATCTGGGCATGCAGGTGCTGGTGGAGGGGCTTGCGCTGGCCGCGTTCCAGCGCATTCGCGACTTCTCCAAGAATCCGCTGGCCGCATCGATCAACGCCTACGTGATGCAGGACGAGGCGCGCCACGTTGCATTCGGCCGCACTGCGCTGCGCGGTTTCTATCCGCAGGTGACGGAGGCCGAGCGCAAGGAGCGCGAGGACTTTGTGATCGAGGCTTGCTACATGATGCGCGACCGCTTCGACCAGAAGGAAGTCTGGGGCCGCCTCGGGCTGCCGGAGGAGGAGTGCGCCAAAGCAGTGCGGGAGTCCGAAACCATGCGGCAATTCCGCCAGCGGCTGTTCAGCCGCATCGTCCCCACAGTCAAGGATATCGGCCTGTGGAGCCCGCGCGTGCAAAGTGCATTTGCCGACATGGGCGCTATCGAGTTTGCCAATGTCGACGTGGAAGCGCAGTTCGCGCAGGATCAGAAGATTGCCGAGGAGTTCGACGCGCGTCGCGTTGTCATGGCCTCCATCGGCGCGGTCCAGTCCGAAGCAGAGCATTGAAACGCTGCGGCTAGCCTGGGAGGCGGGCAATCCGCTTCCCGGCGTCCCCCGCGCGGCATGCGGAATCATCAGAGCCTGGCTGGTGTAGAGAGCCCGGGCCATCTGCAGGGGAGGCCGGCATGATCACACTTTTTTCCTATCCGGATCTGTTTGGCCTTGAAGACAACAATCCATACGGCCTGAAGGTATTCGCATTCCTGAAACTGTGCGGCCTGCCTTTCGAGCATCGCCACACCCTGGATGCGAAAGCGGCGCCGCGCGGCCAGCTCCCGTATGTCGACGATGGCGGGCAGTCGATAGGCGACAGCGATGCCATCGTGTCCCATTTAAAGCGCAAGTATCGCTTGCCCATCGACGATGCGCTGACCCCCTTTCAGCGCGACCTGGATCTTCTTGTCCGGCGCGCGCTGGATGATCTCTACTGGGTCATGTCTTACTCGCGGTGGCGCGATCCGCGCTTCTGGACAGCCTTTCGGGACGCGCTCCTCAGGACGCATCCGGAGATCGCGGCGGACGACCTCGAGGCCGCAAGGAAATACAACTTCGATCGATACCACTATCAGGGAATCGGCCGCTTCTCCCCCAAGGAGGTCTACGCCCGTGGCATCGCCGACCTGCAGGTGGTGGCCAACATGACCGGTGATCGGGGTTTTCTTTTCGGTCCTGATCCGAACAGTATCGACGCTGGCGTCTACGGCTTTGTGGCGAACATCGTCTTCTATGACATAGATACGCCTCTCAAGCTATTTGTCTTATCGCAACCGAATCTCGTGCGCCATTGCCATGCTGTACGGGCGGCCATGGACAACCGCGCCGTTTCACGCCAGCCGTTGTAGTTGGGAGAGCCTATCGCGGCGCCGCCGGATACACCTGCTTCCAGTCCCGCTTCATGCTCACGACCGTCCAGCCCTTGGCGACGGCCTCGTCCCAGGCCTTGTCMAGCTTGCCGACCTTCGACTGGCGGTCGTAGGCGAACTCCCGCTCGGCATCGTCGTGATGCACGAGCAACGCCAGGCGGGCGCCGCTGCCGGCCACCACGTACTGCAGCATCTGCAGGTCGCCGTCGGAGTTGCCGAATGCCAGGATCGGCCGGCGGCCGATCCCCCGGTAGATGCCCACCGGCTTGCCGGGGCCGTCGTCGATGAAATCGAGCTTTGGCTGGCGCACCAGGGCAGGTTTGCCATTTTGCAGCTGATACGTCACGACCTGGCTGGAACCGATCACTTGCTCGGGCGGGATTCCATACACCTTCTCGGACCAGGGGCGCATGAACTCGATCGTGCCGCCGGAGACGATGAATGTCTTGAAGCCATTGGCGCGCAGGTAGGCCAATAACTCAAGCTGCGGCTGATAGACAAGATCGGTGAAGAGACGCTGGAACCTGGGATGCTTTGCCGTGACCAGCCAGGCGCGGATGGTCTCGT
Organism: Cupriavidus sp. 01L45; assembly: GCF_056399885.1. Lineage (NCBI taxonomy): Bacteria > Pseudomonadati > Pseudomonadota > Betaproteobacteria > Burkholderiales > Burkholderiaceae > Cupriavidus > Cupriavidus sp. 01L45. The sequence goes on from NZ_JBFTSG010000054.1 coordinate 18,874, forward strand.
CGTAGGCCTCCACGGTCATGCCGCTATTTGCGACCGCGATCAGCGCCAGCAGTTCTTTCTGGTGCTTGGCCAGCGCTGCCTGGTCGTTCGCCACCAGCGCCTTGAAGGCCGGGTTGTTCTTCCACTCAGGATGCTTCGGTGCCGCCAACTTGACTTGTTCGATCAGGAACAGGAACTGGAAATACAGCGGCTGCTCGCTCCATAGCGTGCCGTCGTTGTCAAACGTGGCGATCCGTTCGGCCGGCGGCACATAAGTGGGCGAGCCTTCGCGGGTGACGCTGGCCACGAACTTAAGGATGGTCTGCCTGGCCGCGCCGTCCTGCCAGGAGGGCAGCGGGTCCGCGGCGCTTGTCGCGCTTGCTGTGCCGGCCGGCGCAGGGCTTGCCGATCCGGCGGCGGGCGTTCCGGGGCCGGCACATGCGGCAACGGCCAGCACGACCAATACCGCGCCGAGACGGGTCAGGAAGCGTTGCGACGAAGACTGGCGGTCGATAGATTCCATTCAGGGCTCCTCAAGCCTGGGCAGGTGGCAACAGTGTGGTCTGCCCAGCTTGCCACGGAACACTGGCCGCTGATGTGAACATTTTCGGTGCATGATCTGAATGATCTTGCGGCTGGTCAACGGCTCGGGGCATTGCCGGCGCTGGCCGCAGGCGGAGAATTATGGAGACACCATGTCCGGAGTGCATGAATACCTATTCAAAACAATCATTGGACGGTGTATCGGCGTGCCCCTAATCTCTACGGCCAGGTTTCATTCCCGAATGCGGAACGCGCTATCGCGCCACAAGTTTTTCCGGCGTGAAGAGGGCGCAGCGCGTCCGTGCAGTATTACCAGAGTAGAGCGGAGACAAAGCCATGACGATAACGAATCGCGTGACCGAGATGCTGGGCGTCCAGCATCCGATAATCCAGGCCCCAATGGGGTGGATCGCCAGGGCGCAACTGGCGGCGGCGGTCTCCAACGCGGGTGGGATGGGAATCATCGAGACATCATCCGGAGAACTGGATACGATTCGCGGCGAGATTCGCAAGATGCGAGAACTGACCGACAAGCCATTCGGGGTCAACATCGCGCTGACTTATGTGCGAGATCCCGATATCGTACGTTTCGTCGTCGACCAGGGGATCCGGTTCGTGACAACATCGGCTGGCGACCCGACACGCTATTGCGCGGAGCTGAAGGAAGCCGGCCTCACGGTTTTTCATGTGGTGCCAACCCTGGCCGGCGCCCTCAAGGCGGTGGCGGCCGGCGTGGACGGCCTGATTGTGGAGGGCAGCGAGGGCGGTGGGTTCAAGAACCAGCGCGACGTGACCTCCATGGTGTTGCTGCCGCTTGTCTGCTCGAAGGTCGATGTCCCGGTGGTAGCCGCGGGTGGCTTCTGCGACGGCGCCACGATGGCGGCGGCATTCGCGATGGGCGCGGAAGGCATACAGATGGGCACGCGCATGCTGACATCGGCCGAGTCGCCCGTTCATGACAACTGGAAGAATGCCATCGTCGGCGCGCAGGAGACAGATACCGTCTTTCTCAATCGCGGCGGCAAGGGCCCGGCGCTCCGGGCGCTGCGCACGGCGCGCACCTCCCGGATCGAGCTGGAATTGCCGGAGAACATCAAGAGTGAATTCGCCGGCGTTCAGCAGCTCTACTTTGGCGGCGACATGGAGGCGGCAGTGCCGCTGACGGGGCAAGTATGCGGACGAATCGATTCGGTCGTGCCGGTTCAGCAGATCATTGACGAAACGATCCGCGATTTCCGTCACTCCGTAGACCGGCTGACCGCGCGCTACGGCTCGGTGCGGGCAGCAGGGCGCGCCTGAGGGTGCGGCGGTCTCTCACGGCGCCGCAGCTTGCAGCCGCGGCGGCGCCTTCCACAACTCGGCCAGCAGCACGCCCGCAACCGTCAGCGCCCCGCCGAGCGCGTGATACGCCGCCAGCGACTCCCCGATCACCACCGCCGCGATCAGCGCGGTGAGCAAGGGGATCAGGTTGAAGAACATGCTCGCGCGGCTTGGGCCAATGCTGGCGACCGTGTGCATCCACACCAGCGGTGCGACCATCGACGCCATCAATCCGGCGAATCCAACCAGCGGGAGGTTGGCCGCCGAGAGGCCCATCCTGGGCGTGAGCAGGTAGAGCGGCAATAGGGCGACAACGGCTACGACGATTTGCAGGTAGAGCAGTTGCAACGCTGGCACGTCCTTCATATTCCAGCGCTTAAGCAGGATGACGTAGACCGCGTAGGCCAGCATCGCCAGCAGCATCAGTCCGTCCCCCAGGTTGGCGCCGCTGGCCATCAGGCCGCGGAGGTCGCCGGATGAAACCACCACCAGCACGCCGGCGATCGACAGCAGGGATCCCGCCACGGCACCGGCCGTCAGGCGCTGTCCCAGCAGCAGGATCGACAACGCCAGCACCATCATCGGCGTGAGCGAGCCGATGATGCCCATGTGCGTGGCCGTGGTCATGTAGGCCGCGTAATAAGCCAGGCACTGATAGGCCACCATGCCGAGCAGGCCCAGTACCGCGATCCGCCCGCATCGCGGCCGGATCGCCGGCCAGTTGCGCAGCACCGGGCGCAACGCCAGCGGCGTGAAAAGCAGGGCGGCCAGCAGCCAGCGGTAGAAACTGATTTCGGCCGGTGCGATGGCGCCGGCCGCCATCTTGCTGACGACGGTATTACCGGACCAGATCACGACGGCCAGTAGCGGAAACGCGTATTGCCACATGAAGGTTTTCCTTAGTACGAGTGCAGGGCTATCATGCATGCGTCCGCGTTAAGGCATATAGCTGAATTATGACATCCAATCCGGGTTTCCGGACTCTTCTCGCCACAAACCACACGAACCCGACGAACCATGCCCGACAAACGGCGCTACTTGCCAATCCAGGACGTCGAAGGGATGGACGGTCCTTTCTATTTCCGCTACGACGAATTCGGAGCTGACACGCAGGCCGCGGCGCATAGCCATAGCTGGGGCCACCTGAACTACGCGGCGCACGGCACGATGCAGATGGAAACCGACGGGCTGCGGCTGCTTTCGCCGCCGCAGTATGCGGTGTGGATCCCGCCGGCGGTGGTGCATAGCTGCACCTTGCGGCACGCGATCGTCTACCGCTCGATCTACATAGAACCAGGCTTGTGCGCGCAACTGCCGGCCGAAGCCTGCACCGTGCGCATCAGCCCAATCATCAGGAGCGTACTGGCTGACTTCGCCGCGCGCGACATGCATGTACCGCGCACGCCGGCCGACCTGCGGCTCGCGCACGTGGTGGTCGATCAGCTCGCGCAGGCATCGGTGCAGCGTTGCTATCTGCCGGCGGCAGCCACGCCTGCCTTGATTGCCGTGCTTGAAGCGTTGCAGGCGGATCCCGGCGACCACCGCACGCTGGCCGACTGGGCCGCCAGCGTGCACATGACCGAACGGACGCTAGCCCGCCGGTGCCAGCACGAACTCGGCATGTCGTTCGGCGACTGGCGTCAGCGCCTGCGCTTTCTGCGCGCCATCGATGCCTTGGAAACGGGCCGCGGCGTGCAGGAAATCGCCTTCGATCTCGGCTACAGCACCGCCTCGGCCTTTATCGCGATGTTCCAGCGAGAGGCGGGCACCACGCCAGAACAGTACCGACGCGAGTTCTGTGGCATTGCGTGATGCGGGAGGGACTTTGGCATGCGTACCGGCCCGTTCCAAAGAACTGTTCGAAGGTTCGTTAAGCCACCGTTCGCAAGTTTCGTTAGCCGAACGCTGGTACATAATACAAAATCGACGTGAACGGATTGCGTTGGCCTGCAGTCGGGGTAGCCCAAAGTTTCCAATCATCAGCTAACAAGGAAAGAGTTATGAAGATGAAATGGATTGCCACCGTCGCTGCATTGGCCGCTGGTGGTGCGTATGCACAGTCGAGTGTGACGCTGTACGGGATCCTTGACATTGGTCTCGAATATCAAAATAACCAACCCGGGGGCGGCAGCAGCGTGACCCGCCTGACCTCGGGCAACCTGTCGGGCAGCCGTTGGGGCCTGCGTGGTGTGGAGGATCTCGGCGGTGGCCTGAAGGGCATCTTCGTACTGGAAAGCGGCTTTAACCTCGATACAGGCACCTCGGCCCAAAGCGGCCGCCTGTTCGGTCGTAACGCTTACGTCGGCCTGCAAAGCCAGTGGGGCACCCTGACCCTGGGCCGTCAACAGACCCCGCTCTATGACTTCGGCCTGCAATTCGACCCAATGGGGATCTCCACGAACTACTCGATCATCGGCCAGGACGCAGGGTTCACCAGCCGCGCTGACAACTCCGTCAAGTACGCCGGCACCTTCGGTGGCCTGACCGCCAGAGCCCTGTATAGCTTTGGCTCGAACACCGGTGGCGGCTCTTTTGGTGAAGTGCCGGGCAGCCCCAAGATTGGCCAGGAGTACAGCGCTGGCCTGACCTACGCTGTCGGTCCGTTCGCCGTCGGGGGTATATACGACGAAACCAACCTCGGCCTGGCCGCGACTGGTGCCCTGACGGGCGCCAAGATCCGCCGCGCCAGCGTGGCTGGATCGTATGCCTTCGGCCCGGCCAAAATGTACGCTGGTTATCGTTGGGCCATGGCGCTCGACGGTGCCACGCTGCCGGGCAACCTCGGCGCTAACAATGTCTCGAACCTGTACTGGCTGGGCGTGGGCTATCAGTTACTACCTGCACTATCGCTGACCGGCGCAGCCTACTACCAGGACTTCCGCGGCACCAAGGCCGATCCGTGGAGCTTCGTGGCATCGGTTGACTACAACCTGTCCAAGCGCACCGATGCCTACCTGAACCTTGGTTACACCAAGAACAAGGATGGTTCGAACCTGGGCCTGACCGCAGGCGGTTCCGGCGCGATCCAAGGCACCGGCTTCGGCACGGTAAGTGGCTCGGACAATCAGTTTGGCGCGGTCGTCGGTATTCGTCACAAATTCTAATGCGGCATCGGTCGGGGACGTGGCTGCGGATGAGGAGTGGGGATAGCGCCGGGGACCTGGATATACGGGGCAATAATGTACGGGTATGGCGTCGATCCATTGGGAGGCAGTTCCTGGGGTGTCGCAATCGGCTGCGCCCCGACAATGGGCTGATGCAAAAGCGGCCCGGTTTGCAACTCGGTGCCACCGCTCTGTCCGTCGCTGATGCCGCGTTGGGTACTAAGACTCTGCGACCGACTGCTCGTCTGCGGTGCTGCAACTGCCGCGGCCGATACCACCGCCAGTAACACGACGGTCGCCTTGGATCTCGGCAAGTGCATCAGAAGATCTGAAAGCATGAGCGCTCMTGCGGATTGTAGGAATACTGGTACCGGGCCGCGTTGGGGCCTGCGCGCCTGGTGCCCTTCATATAGTTGAAAAAGCGCGAGTACTACCAGGGCGCCTCCAATGCCGCCAACCCCATACGAAATCATCTTAAGTCCGGCAGACACCACACGGCAAGGAGCAGCCATACGGTGCCAACACCTGCACGGGCGGCACGGCGCTGCAACAGGGACGGCTGAATCTCGGTCACAACCAGACGCTGGATACCGGTTCGCTGGCAATGGACGACAACACCACCCTTGGCTTCAGCACTGACAGCCGGACCCGCCGGGTCGCCAGCACTGGCGCGCTGCAGCGCCTGGGTTTGGGGAGCGCCAGATCCGGCCGCTCTGCGTTCGGGCAAGCCAGGAAAATGCGGCCTGAATGGCTGTTGCTCGATCACGTCGCCTCTGGCAAGGATTGCCGTTCCCGAAGTCCGCGCGGTTTGACGCGGGAATCGGAGAGAGTCATACGGTATCATTCGCTTCCGCTGATATTCCTGCCTGCCGCTCAAGCGCGACGCGAGTGGTTCACGTCACTCGCAGGTATCGGGCCACAGTATCTCCGATCAGACTTCGTGAGGCTTTTGTGATTCCGATGCTGCTTTTGCGCAGTTCAATAAGTGGTCTACTCGACGACTCGTGTGATGGCCGATTCCGCCAGCAAGCCAGACACCCCTTGGCGGGCCACCTGAGTTCGATCGCTCTTATCGACTGACAGCGCGCTGGCAATGACACCGAAGCCAGCACCACGTGACGCGTGAAGCCTCCATACCATGCGTCGCTATGAAAATCATGGTTGGCGCCACTTCTTGCGCCCGCCGTTTCGCGTACTTGCGAACTACCAGAAGAAAGATTCCTGATGTTTGGATTTCTCCGCAGCTACTTCTCCAACGATCTCGCGATCGACCTCGGCACGGCCAACACCCTGATCTACATGCGCGACAGGGGCATCGTCCTTGATGAACCCTCCGTAGTCGCAATTCGCCAGCAGGGGGGTATCAATCCCAAGAAAACCATCCAGGCTGTCGGCAAGGATGCCAAGCAGATGCTGGGCAAGGTGCCGGGTAACATCGAGGCCATCCGCCCGATGAAAGACGGCGTGATCGCCGACTTCACCGTCACCGAGCAGATGCTCAAGCAGTTCATCAAGACGGTGCACGACACCAAACTGCTTCGGCCGTCGCCGCGTATCATCATCTCCGTGCCGTGCGGCTCGACCCAGGTCGAGCGGCGCGCAATTCAAGAATCCGCGCAGGCCGCTGGCGCCAGCCAGGTCTACCTGATTGAAGAGCCGATGGCCGCCGCACTCGGCGCCGGCCTTCCAGTGTCGGAGCCGTCCGGCTCGATGGTAGTGGATGTCGGTGGCGGTACGACCGAGGTGGGCGTCGTCTCGCTGGGCGGCATGGTCTACAAGGGCTCGATACGCGTGGGCGGCGACAGATTTGACGAAGCCATCGTCAACTACATCCGCCGCAACTACGGCATGCTGATCGGCGAGCAGACCGCCGAGGCCATCAAGAAGGAAATCGGCTCGGCCTTCCCAGACTCCGAGATCCGCGAGATGGAAGTCAAAGGCCGCAACCTGTCCGAAGGTATCCCGCGTCCATTCACGATATCGTCCAATGAAATCCTGGAAGCGCTAACTGATCCGCTGAATCAGATCGTGTCGGCAGTCAAGATCGCGCTCGAACAGACCCCACCGGAACTCGGCGCCGACATCGCCGAGCGCGGCATGATGCTGACCGGCGGCGGCGCGCTGTTGCGCAACCTCGATCGCCTGCTGGCCGAGGAAACGGGCCTGCCCGTGGTGGTGGCTGAAGACCCGCTGACCTGCGTGGCGCGGGGTGCCGGCCTGGCGCTCGAACGCATGGGCAAGCTGGGCAGCTTCTTCTCTTACGAGTAACGACTAAGCAACGAGGGGCTTGTGGCATTTCCAACCCCGCCCACCCTTGGTACTGTGCGCGGTTTGATGCCGCCCCGGCTCTGAGGGTGTTCTTGGGTTGATCCGGCGTGCGACAAGCCTTTGCCTTTAGGCCGGTGAAGGATGGGCGCGGGCGGCGTAGCCTCCCTTTGGCCGGTTAGTGCGGCATCTGTTGCTGTTCGACGTACAGGCGAATGATTTCGATGAGTACCCCCCGCAGTTCCCGGCGAAGTAGGACGGCGGCCACCGAGCGCGTCCCCCACAAACTCTCGCGGAGGCTGGGGTATTCCTTCGTTCGCAGCAGACAGCCGGAGACGTCTGTAGCGGATGGCCCGTGTGCAAGTAGGTAATCGTCAGGCTCTCCCTTGAAACCCCACTTACGAAAGTACTGGGGGTTTGCCGTTACAGCGGCGATTGCCTTGAAAGTGGTTCATAAATCACTAAAAAACACGCGGGCGAAAAAAACCCGCCAAAGGAGGCGGGTTGAATCCATGTCGAGGAGACAAGGAGGAGACGAGGGTGAGTATAAACCCTAGGTTTCCTGATGGCAATGGCACATCATTACAATTTCCGCAATGCAACATTGTCTTGAGTGCGCTGTGACGACGTTGTCACACTGCTGTGGTCGTCGCGTAGGATCGCGATGAGGCCCCGTCGCCGGTTTCCGGCAGGGATCATTGGTCAGGCAGCGCGCCAAGCGCCGGATCGCAACCATATTGGCCTTTTCGATAACATATAGACCCGCATTTCACCGGGTTGGGCGGGGCCATGGTGGACCATGGTCGGGATATCATCCGCGAATGTCTGTTCTATGCTGCGAGGCCGAACTTCGAATGTCTCCTAAATGCGGCTCCGGTGCAAATCGGAGGGGCCGGTGGGTTACGCTCGGGTTTTTGACCTGCGTTAGAAGCTCAGCCTTCGAGACCTCGTTGGAATAATGACCGAGCGCGGCCTGTCGCTTTCGCACACGACGATCACGCGCTGGGTCAAACGCTTCACGCCGGAGTTCGTGAAGCGCTGGGATCGGTTTGGGAGATCCGCGGGTCGTTCATGGCGAGTCGACGAGACGTATGTGAAAAGCCGTGGCAAATGGGCTTACTTGGGCCAGCCCTTCCATAGTATCTATCTTTACCGTGCAGTTGATCGAGCGGGAAAGACGGTCGACTTCCGGCTCAGCGCCAAGCGCGATGTCGCTGCAGCCAAGGCCTTCTTCGCGAAGGCGATCAAGAGTCAAGGGCTCGCTCCGAAGACAATCACGCTGGACGGCTACGCGGCATCTCACCGCGCGGTGCGCGAAATGAAGACGGACGAGTTGCTGCCCCGGGCACGCGATGTTGCGATCGTCGAAGTACTTGAACAACTTGATCGAGCAGGATCACCGCAACATCAAGTCCAGGATCGCTGGGAGCACTTTCAGCACGAAGCAGATATTTGTGTGCGCGACATGGAGGGCGGGGGTCTTCGAATCAACCGCTGAACAGGGCATTCAGCAGGTCGTTGACCTGCGGCCAATCATCAGTGTCGAATCCTTCGGTGAAGGACTCATGCAGCCCGGCCAGTGTCTGTCGTGCAAGTTCCATCTTCCCCTCGCGTTGCCATAGCCGCGCGAGGCTTAGCGCGGCACGTAGTTCAAGCGATTTCGCATTTTGCTGGCGAGCGATATCGATCGCGTGATGAAAACATGCCTCCGCTGCCTCACGATCCGTTAACACGTGGGGCTGCGCGTTCGAGCGTTGGAGAAGCAGTTCGCCCTTGAGCCGATGCAACTCCGATTCATAATAGCGCTCCCCAGTGTTGCTCGTCATGGCCAGCGCGGCGGCCAACGCGTCCAACCCCGTCTGGAATTTCCCCGCCTTCCCATAGGTTTGAGCCAACAAGGCAAGGATATAAGGCAGGCCGAACTCGGCACCCGTCGTTTGGTAATCGGCCAGCCCTTGGCGCATCTGAGCGATGCCCTCGTCACTGTTTCCTTGCTCGGCTAGCGCCCATCCCCGCAGGACTGCTCCCCATGCGAGCCAGAACGGAAAGCCCTGTTCGGCCGAAAGGGCGATAGCGGCTTCAGCACACTCTCGCGTCAGTTGCACCTCATGCCGGTACTGATGCAGCTCGGCTGCATAGACGAGGCCGAGCGCCAGGCTAAAAGGATGACAAAGCTTCCGGGCCAGCGCCAGCGCCTCCTGACTTCGTTCGCTGGCCTGAACTGGAAAGCCCAGATACCAAAGGGTCCATGCCAAAAAGCTCAGTCCACGAACGCCGGGATCCTGTCCATAAAGTCCGGCGTGGGTGGGATGCTGTTCAGTCTTATAGTGCGCCAGCCCCTGCTCCAAGTGAGCTCGGGCCATGGGAAACTTGCCAAGAAAGAGTGAGGCTCCTCCCAGTGCGATATGCGCTTGTCCGAGTAACACCGGCTCTTGCGTGTTCTCAGCCAGGCTGAGTAGTCCCTCACCCAGTTCATACGCCGTCTGATGCTGTGCGCGAAGCAAGAAGAACATGCGCAATCCCAACTTCACCTGAAAGAGCTGCGGGGCTTCTCCGCATTTTTCACACAAAGCTAGCGCCCGAGTATAGTTTGTCTCCACCTCAGCTGCTGCATAACCTCTGGCAGCAATCAAGGCTTGGCCAAAGGTGACGCGCAATGTCAGTTCCTGGCGCGCGCGTTCTGGGGTGTCGGGCAGGTTATGGAGCAGATCCAAAGCCGCACCAATGTGACGGATGGCATCTAGATTAGCGGAACGCTCGACAGCCTGTTGCCCGGCGCAGTGCAAGTACTCCACCGCCTTGGGAGCATTGCCGCCCAAGCTGTAATGGTGTGCCAGCTCGCTGAAATGGTCTTTCAATTGCTGATGGAAAAGGGCCTCGATGGCTCTACCTGTGCGTTCATGTAGCGCACTGCGCTCTTCGGAAAGCAGGGAGTTGCTTGCGACTTCCTGGGTGAGGGCGTGTTTGAACGCATACCCCACCTCTGGAAAGGCTGGGCGCCCGTAGATGAACTCTCCCGCTTGCAAGCTGGCCAGCAAAGGATACAGGCGCTCTTCCCTTTGTCCCGAAACTTGCCGGACCAGGCTCAAAGGAAACTCCTTGCCGAGGATTGCCAGCGTTTGCAGCAGTTCCTTTTCTGCGATCGGCAGCCGATCCATGCGCGCCGCGAGCACGCCTTGTACCGTGGTCGGAATATGCAGCGTGGCGGGTGTCTTTTCGATGCTGTAATGGCCGCGTTCGCCGAGCAGCGCTTTTTCCTCGGCCAGCGTCTGGACGACCTCCTCTATGAAGAAGGGATTGCCCTCGGTCTTTTCCAGAATTAGCTGTTTGAGTGACCCGAGTACGGGGTCATCGCCCAACAGGACGCTGAGCAAGCCTTGCGCGTCGGACAGGCCCAAGGGGGCGAGCCGCACCTCAGTGCAATTGTCCTTGTGCCCCCAAGCGAACCGATACTCGGGCCGGTAGTTCAAGAGAACGAGGATCCGGACGTCCGCCGTCCGTTCGATGAGGTAGGCGAGAAACGCTTCAGTCTCGCTATCCAGCCATTGTAAATCTTCGAACAGGACGTCGACCGGTTGATTGCGGCTTTCGTGCACCAACAAACGTGAAATTGCCTCGAATGTGCGCTCACGCCTTAGGCTAGGGCCCATGTCAGCCAGCACCGAGCCGGGTTCGCTGATACCAAGCAAGTGAAGCAGATAGGGCAGGAGTTCTTCCAGGCTGCGCTCCAGCGTGAGCACCTTGCCCGTTACCTTTTCGCGGCACCGCCGCTCGTCGGCTTGGTCGATGATCTGAAAATAGTTCCTCAAGAGTTCGATGAGCGGCAAATAGGCAAAGGCTTTGCCGTGCGATACCGAGAAAGTCTCCAGCACCAGGCGGCCATGCTGGGACCGTGCCTTGAACTCGTGGAAGAGCCGCGACTTGCCGATCCCTGCCTCACCCGCCACGGCGACGATCTGCCCATATCCAGCCGTGGACTGCTCCAGCGCCCGGCGTAGCGTCTCCAGTTCGGTCTCTCGGCCCACGAAGCGTGCCAATCCGCGGTGCGCCGCTACTTGCAAGCGCGTGCGTAGCGCACCGAGAGCCAGCACCTCGTAGACTTGCAGCGGCTCGGGGATGCCCTTGACCTGGGTGGCGCCGAGCGCCTTGAACTCGAAGTATCCCTCCGCGAGCTTGTAGGTAGATTCGCTGACGAAAATAGATGAGGGCGCGGCCATCGTCTCCATCCGGGAGGCGATGTGGATCGTGTGCCCCACCGGGTCATAGTCGGCGTGCAGGTCGTCCTTGCGAATCGAACGCACGACCACTTCGCCCGTGTGTATGCCTACGCGGATCTGCAGCGAGAGGCCTTGTTCCAGCCGAAGCCGGTCGCTGTGCTTCCTCATCGTGTCCTGCATGCGCAGCGCCGCGTACAACGCCCGCTGGGGATGGTCCTCATGGGCAATAGGCGCGCCGAATAGTGCCAGGATCCCATCGCCCAGCGACTTGGCCACATAGCCCTCGTAATAATGCACGGCCTCCATCATCATCTCGATGACGGGGGTGATAAGGAGGTGGGCCTCCTCCGGGTCACGGTCGTGGATCAAAGCGGTCGAGCCGGCCATATCGGCAAACAGAACGGTGATAGTCTTGCGCTCACCGGCAGTCGCTCCGCGCGCTTCCAGAGCGGCTTGTTCGGCTCGGATGCGCTCGGCCAGGTGGAGCGGTGTGTAATGAACGGGGGCGGAAGACGATGCTTGTGTTGCGTCGCTGACGGGCATTCCGCATGCGGTGCAGAAGCGTGCCGTCGGACTTAGTGTGTGCCCACAGTGCCGGCAGACGCTTGTCAGCCGGGCGCCGCACTGCTCGCAAAAATTGGCTCCAACGGCATTCTCGAACCCGCAAATTGTGCAGCGCGCCATGGGGCCTCCCAGACTTCCTTCGGGCATTAGACGCCCCATTGCCTTTCGTCGCAAGATTGGCAAAGCGGAGCGGCATCGAATTCGTCAATGTCGTGCGTCACCAAGATACGAGGTACATAAGCACGGCTCAGTTCGGCGAGCGCTCGCACATAGTCGGTTGTTGCGATGACAGCACCGAAGCCGCTAGGTAGGACGCGGCAGCGACGGACGAGTCAGGTTTCGGGCGCAGTACGCACCGCCAATCAGTGTGCCGTTGGCTTCACCACAATGGGCTGTATCCACGACGTGCTAAGCGTGTGGGGGCGGCGCATGAAATGATTCTTCGCTACTGAACTGCGCAACTGGGTAGGCAAGGAGATCGGCTCCATCGCCGAGTTCAGGGACATCCGTTTGGCGACAACCCGCTCAAGAAGCGCTCTGGCAAGCGCTTGCGCTGCCAGCAATGTTGGTGCGCGTGCATCGGCTTGAGGGGCTTTGTCACGTTGAGGGGAAGAGATGCAATGGGCGCACGGTCACCCGTTCGCTCAGAAAACGCCAGACGGATTTTGGAGAACGCCGGCGATGAGACGCCCGATACCGTTCCCGTGTCATGGTCCTCACGTCTTCGAACGTCACAGTGACCGGGCGGAGGTGTGATGGTCTTCACGGCGTCGACGCACGCCTGCGGCGCGGCTGTGGCGTCCGTGGACCCGCAGCCCGCGCCAGGCCAAGCCGTTCCTTCAATCTCGGCACCGCAAAATCGATGAATGCCCGAAGCTTGAGCGGTATCTGGCCCTGGCCCGCGTATATCAGATTGACCGGCGCCGGTAACGGCTCGAAGGCTTCCAGCAGCATCTCGAGGCTGCCGGATTTCACCAGTTCTTCAATCTGGTACGACGCTACCCGTGCAATGCCGGCGGCCTCCACCGCGGCAACGACGGCAGCCTCCACCGAGTTCACCACAAGCCGGGACGGCACCTCGATCTTCAGTGGCCGGCCTTTCGAGAGAAATTCCCAGTTGCTGCCAACCGCATACCCTTCGTATGTCACGCAGTCGTGAGACAGAAGATCTTCAGGCCTTCCGGGTGCCCCACGCTGCTTCAGGTAGGCGGGGCTAGCGCATACCACTTCCCGAAGCAGGCCGATACGCGTGCCGATCAAGCTGCTGCTCGGTTGCTCTCCAATTCGCAGCACCAGATCCACCCGCTCGTCCAGCAGATTGACGATCCGGTCCGTCAATTGCACCCGCATGCGGACTTGCGGAAACGCACGCAGAAAGTCAACGATTATCGGCATGACGTGAATGCGGCCCATCACCGGAGGCACGCTGATCACGAGTTCGCCCTGCGGCGCATGATATTCGCCCGACGCCGTACGTTCGATTTCCGCGATCTCCTCCAGAACGCGCCGGCATGACGTCACATAGGCGCGCCCGGCTTCCGTCGGTGTCAGCTTGCGGGTACCGCGCACGAGTAACCGCACATTCAGGTGTGCCTCCAACTCCGACACGCGTCGGCTCACGGTCGCCAAAGGAATGCGAAGTTTTCGACTTGCGGCGGAAAGGCTTCCGGTGTCTATCGCCGCCAACAAAATGACCATCGCCTCGAGTCGATCCATGGCCTTCCACCGATGAAAGGGTAATTCCCAATTCTACCGGCTACTCAATGGACCCGGAGAGGCCTAGATTCTCTGTCTATCCGGCCGCGCCTTTGCATCCTTTGCGTCAACGTATCGGGCGCGCGACCACATGTTCCATGGACTGTTACCGGTCTTGCCCATCAGGAGCCAACCATGACGTTCGATACGCTGAAGGTGAACCGCGACGGAGCGGTTCTGTTCGTGGAAATATCCGCGCCGCCCATGAATCTGCTCGGACCCGGGCTCGTACGCGACCTGGTCACCCTGATCCGGGACGCCGAAGCCGATGACGGCACCAAGGTGCTCGTATTCAGCAGTGCCGACCCCGGCTATTTCATCTCCCACGTCGATGTGACGAAGGTTAAGGAGTATCGCGAGGAAGCCGCAAAGCTGACCGGTGAGCCATCGATCGCGTTGCTGTTCCGCCACCTCAGCTCCAGTCGGCTTGTCTCCATCGCACAGATCGAAGGGCGTGTGCGCGGCGCGGGCAGCGAATTCGTGCTGGCGTGCGACATGCGCTTTGCTGCGCGGGAAACCGCGGTGTTCAGCCAGATGGAAGCCGCGTTCGGATTGATTCCTGGCGGCGGTGCGGCCCAATCCCTCACCCGCCTGATGGGCCGCGGCCGGGCGCTCGAAGTGATGCTGAGCGCGTTGGACTACGATGCGGACACTGCGGAACGGTATGGATGGATCAACCGGGCGCTGCCCGCCGAGTCGCTCGGCGACTTCGTCGCATCGCTGGCGCGGCGCATTGCACGTTTTCCGGCGGCCGGGCACGTGATGGTCAAGGAGCGCGTCAATGCCATCGCGCTGGCTTCCGTCGAAGATTTTCGCCGCGATTCTGATCTCTTCGGGGAGAACGTGCGGTCCCTGCCAGCGCAACGCCGAATGGAAGCCGCCATGGCGCGCGGCTTCCAGACCCGCGAGGCGGAACTGGACCTCGCCCGGATGCTGGGCGAACTTGGCGAATGACAAGCAGGAGCGCATTGATGTTTCAGAAGCAAGACGTACGTTTCCCCGTCGAGGGTGGTATCGACCTGTCGGCATGGCTGTTTGTGCCGGAGCACCACACCGCGCCGCTGCCGGCCATCACCATGGCGCACGGCTTCGCGGGTACGAAATACCATGGCATCGAGTCGTTTGCCGAGGCCTTCGCAAAGGCCGGCTTTGTCGTACTGCTACACGATCACCGCAACTTTGGAGACAGTGGCGGCGCGCCAAGGCAAGACATCAATCCCTGGCAACAGATCGCTGATTGGCGCCGCGCAATCTCCTATCTGCAAGCGCGGCCGGAAGTCGACGAGAACCGCATCGGCATCTGGGGCACGAGCTTTGCCGGCGGGCATGCCATCGTGCTGGGCGCGACGGACCGGCGTCTGAAGGTGGTGGTGGCGCAAGCGCCCACCATCGACGGCCATGCCGCGGGTCTGCGGCGGATTCCGCCGGAGGCCGTCGCCGATCTCGAGGCCAGGTTCGCGGCCGACGAGCGGGCACAACTCAATGGCGAACCGCCGGCGATGCAGCAGATCGTCAGCAACGATTCCACCAGGCCGGCCGCCTACAGGGCAGCGGATGCCGTGAGCTTCTACCTTCGCCCGGTGCCGGACGGTGTCTGGGAAAACAGGATCACGCTGCGCTCAACGTGCTGGGCACGCATGTATTCGCCAGGAGACTTCATCGATCGCGTATCCCCGACCCCGCTGCTGATGCTGGTCGCCGAACGCGACCACATCGCCGTCACCGACCTGGCGCTCAAGGCGTACGAACTGGCACCGGAACCGAAGCGGATGGTCATGCTCAAGGGCGGCCACTTCGATCCCTACCTTGCGGAGCTTCCGAGCGCCTCGCGCGAGGCCGTCAACTGGTTCAGGATGAACCTCTGACGGCACGCACAGTTCGGTCGACGACCAGCCCCGCCTGGCGTCGCCCAGGCGAATCGCGCACGCCCATCGCGCACGTGCGTGATTCGCCTCGGGGCTGCCGGCCGAACGATGGCGCAATACATCGATCATCCCCTTGAGCACTGGAGATATCCCATGCCTGTATTTCACGCACACATCCCGAAAGGCCGGTTTTCACGCGAGCAGAAGATCGCAATTGGCAATGCACTGAATCGTTCGCTGGTCGTCGCGCTGGGCATTCCCGCTGGAGATCGGTTCATTGTGGTCAGCGAGCACGGCGACGACGAATTGTTCATCGATCCAACCTTTATGGAGATGGAGCGCTCGGCCGACGCGATGATCATCGAGGTCCAACTCGGCGCGCACCGGCCGGCTAGCGACAAGGCTGCACTGATGGCGGAAATCTGCCGCCAACTCGGTGACGCCGCGGAGATCTCTCCGGACGACATCTTCATTGCACTGATTCCGGTGCCGAATGAAAACTTCTCCTTTGGCCGAGGGGTCGCCCAGTTGGCAGGCATCGCGCCGCGGTGGTGAAGCCAACGCAAACACAGGAGTGTTGGCTGCCCGTCCAGGACATGCTCTGCGCATTCCACGTCATGGCATGAATTACGACCATATACGTCATGTACGACATGGCAAGCGCGAGGCCAGAAGGGGTCAACGGCGCAATCAGTCCCTAGCTGAAAACCCGGCTCTGCCGCATAGGGGCGCCCGGGAGCGACGGAAATTTGACACGAGATGATGGATTCTGAATGAAAACGTTTGATAACCCCGTCCCGGAAGCGAAACGGCTGACCCGTCGCGATTTTCTTGGCGTCTCCGCCGCGGCAGCAGGCTATGGCATCGGCCTGGCCGTGCTTGCCAGCGAGGCATCGGCCGCACAGGCGTCCGCTGGGACGGTCGGTGCCACAGATGCCATCCGCCCATACCGCGTATCCGTTCCGCAAGAGGCGCTGGTGGGTCTGCGCCGACGAATCGCCGCAACACGCTGGCCCACGCGCGAAACCGTCACGGATGAATCGCAGGGCGTTAGATTGGCGACCATGCAGCAACTCGCCCGCTACTGGGCGACCCAGCACGACTGGCGCAAAGTTGAAGCCCGGCTGAATGCCTTGCCGCAATTCATGACCACCATCGATGGCGTAGACATCCACTTCATCCACGTACGGTCGAAACACGCCAACGCGCTGCCCGTCATCATCACCCACGGTTGGCCCGGATCGGTGATCGAGCAGTTGAAGGTAATCGGCCCGCTTACGGATCCGACCGCCCATGGCGGCCAGGCAGCCGATGCGTTCGACGTCGTGATTCCGTCGATCCCCGGCTACGGGTTCTCCGGAAAGCCGACGACGACCGGCTGGGACCCGGTGCGCATCGCACACGCATGGACAGTGCTGATGCGCCGCCTCGGCTACAAGGAATTCGTGGCGCAGGGCGGCGACTGGGGCGACGCCGTGTCGGAGCAGTTGGCGCTGATCGCCCCGCCGGAGCTGCTCGGCATTCACGTCAATATGCCCGCGACCGTGCCCCCCGATGTATCAAGGGCGCTCAAGTATGGTGAGCCCGCGCCCACCGGCCTGTCCGCGGACGAGCAGCATGCATACGGGCAGTTGGACACCTTCTTCAAGCATGGCCTCGGGTACGCGATCGAGATGGCGAACCGCCCGCAAACGCTCTATGGCATCGAAGACTCTCCAATCGGCCTGGCTGGCTGGATCCTTGACCACGATGCTGCCAGTCTGTCGCTCATTGCACGGGTGTTCGATGGTCAAGCTGAGGGTCTCACGCGTGACGACATCCTCGACAACATTACGCTGTACTGGCTGACGAAAACCGCCATCTCTTCAGCGCGACTCTATTGGGAAAACAAGCTGGCGTTCTTCGATGTCAAGCACGTCACCATCCCGGTCGCCGTAAGCGTCTTCCCAGACGAAATCTATGCGGCGCCACGAAGCTGGGCCGAGCGAGCCTATTCAAAGCTCATTCACTACAACCGCCTCGAAAAGGGCGGTCATTTCGCGGCATGGGAACAGCCAAAGGCTTTCTCCGAGGAGTTGCGCGCGGGTTTCCGGCCCTTGCGTGCGGGAATCTCGGTGTAAAGCGGCCGTTTTCACGCCAAGTATTCCTTTGGACGACCAGCACTAGCCAACAAAGAAACTTTCCATGCCGACGATTCACTTGCACTACAAGACCACTTCGACGCCCGAGCGGTTCGTCGCCGGGCTTACGGACTTCGGGCCTGGTCGCTCGAGGCTCTTTGGCAACAGCACCGACGAATACCTGAAGGTGCATCACCGAGGCCCCTCTGAGGCAGACGTCACGGAGGGCTCGGGCGGCATCTGGGAACGCCTGCATTACAACTGGTCCAATCCCGATCGCGTCGTCATGACGACAATCGACTCCAACGTATGGGGAGGCCGGTCAGGCCATACCTATACGTTCACGCGTCTGCCTGACGGGACGACCGCGCTGGACGCAGTCGTGGTGCGGGAAGGCAAGAACATCAAAGGACGGGTGCTGGGGCTCGTGCTCGGAAGCATCGGCAGACATGTTTTGGGAAAAGCCTTTGCAAACAGCATCAGAGCCATTGAAGCCCGGAACGGCGTGGCAAGAGAGGAAAGCGCGTCGTGTGCCAGCTAGTCCTCAAGCGCGGGCGGCGATCCAGAGCAACGCGGAACTCCTGCGCGAGCTCGGCCATCGTCAGCGACTGGGGGCCGGTCAATTCGTAGATCTTGCCGATATGCGGCTCTGGGTTGGCCAGCACAGCAGCGGCGGCAGCCCCCACGTCGGCGGCGGCGATCGGAGAGTCTTGCCGTCGGCGAACGGCAGGCGGATGCCCTTGGCCGCCTGCAGCAGGAACATGCCGTCGAAGCAGCCACGTTGCATGGCAGGTTGCGGGCCTTGCCCGCCAGAGGAACACGAAAGAACAGAAGGGAAAATTGCAACTTGCAAGTGCGTCTGGGCGGTATATACTTTCATGTTGAAAGTAACTTGACGGCGTCCGCAAGAACGAGTCGCGCGGGCGGCGAAAGTGACCAAACTCGGCCTGGCCGCCAGCGTTGGCCGCGCGAGAGGGACCCGCAGGATGCTAAGTTTTTGCCAGGGAGAATGCGATGAATGCAAGAGATGTCGTGCTGTGCCAGCCCGTGCGGATCGCTGTTGGCGCCTACAACGGCTCCCATGGGCGATTCAGTGCTGCATGACAGCATGCTGTACGACGGACTGCACGACGCATTCTCCGGCGATTACTCGGGCTGGCATACCGAGGATCTTGCCGCTCGCTATGCGCTCAGCCGCGAGGCGCAGGATCGCTGGGCCGAACGTTGCAGCGGAATCTCGCGCTGGCACAGGCCAAGGGACGACGCGCCTGCTGCATGCCATGCGCGCGGATGACATCCGGCGCGGCATCGTCACGCTGTGCATCGGCGGCGGACAAGGGATTGCGCTGGGGCTCGAGGCGCTGGCCCGATCCGCCTTTGGGCGCCTCGCAACGGGTGCGCGCTGGTCCGTGAAAGCAGAGTAAAGAAATCTGGAGGAGCAAATATGAACATCCAATACATCGAGGATCTGGCGCCGGGCCAGAAATACGGTTCAGGGCGGCTGCCCGTCGAGCTGGACAGGATCAAATCCTTCGCTGCCGAGTTCGACCCGCAGCCTTTCCATCTTGACGAAGCGGCCGCCCGCGACACGCTGTTCCGCGGCTTGGCCGCGAGTGGCTGGCACACGGCGGCGCTGACCATGCGGTTGCTGGTCGACGGCGAGCTCCGGCCCGCGGGCGGCATCATCGGGGCGGGCTTCGAGGAGCTGCGTTGGCCCAAACCGGTGCGGCCTGGAGATGCGTTGCATGTCGAGAGCGAGATCCTGGAGGTGCGGACGTCCAAGTCGCGTGCCGATCAAGGCATCGTGAAGGTGCGCATCACAACCTTCAACCAGCATGACGAACCAGTGCAGGCCGGCGTCGTCAATCTGGTCGTGCAGTGCCGTCCCGCCGGTAACGCGTAGACGGGGGCGCCATGAAGATATTGGTACTCGGTGCCGGCGCCATGGGAGGCTACTACGGCGCGCGACTGATCGAGGCGGGCGCGGACGTCACCATTCTGGTACGACCCGCCCGCTGGACAGTTCATCGACCTGGGAGGCCTCGATGATGCGGGATATTGCCCAGGGCGCCGCACGCATCAAAGCCGAGGCCATCGTCGGCGATCTGATCGCTCGTGCAGCCGATCGCGGGCGCGAACTCCCGTTGAGCCGCACGCCTATTGCCACCTGCAGGTCTATGAGAGTCAGTGCGCTGCGCAACAGACTGCCGGCTGATCGGGCCTCTCTCCACTGACAGACTTCACGACATGACCACATTTTCCTCTTTGCTGCAGCGCACGGAAGGCCGCGTGCTGGTGCTCACCATCAACAATCCCGGCAAGCGCAACGCCATCGCGGCCGATCTCTATGACAACATCCGCGCCGCGCTGGCCGCTGCTGCGGAAAATCCGGAGATTGGCGCGATCGTACTAACTGGCGCCGACAACTACTTCTGTGCAGGCGGCGACCTGGAACTGATCAGCAAGCGGCGGGAACTGACCTATGAGGAGCGCATCGAGCGCCTGGGGCACTTGCACGACGTGGTGTGCAAGCTGCGCGACTTTCCCAAGCCGATCGTGGCAGCGGTCGAAGGCGGCGCGGCGGGTGCGGGCTTCTCGCTGGCATTGGCCTGCGACCTGCTTGTGGCATCCGCCAGCGCAGCCTTCTCGATTGCCTATGTGAAGGTGGGGCTGACGCCGGATGGCGGCATTACGGGCCTGCTGGCGCAAAGCCTGTCGCGGCAGGTGCTGACGCAGCTGGCGTTGACCGGCGATCGCATCACGGCGGAGCAACTGCAGCACTTCGGGGTCGTCAACCAACTGGTTGAAGCGGGACAGGCCGGCGCGGCGGCGATCGCGCTGGCGGACAGGCTTGCGCAAGGGCCACAGCAGGCCATGGCATCGATCAAGACGCTGTGCCGGCATGCCCATGAGCGCACGCTCGACGATCAGCTGGAAGCCGAACGGATCGCGATGGCCGTGGCCCAGGGCGGCGCCGAAGCCGCCGAAGGCATTGCTGCATTTCTTGGGAAGCGGCCCGCCGATTTTGCCAGCCTGCGCCGCGGCGATGCGGCGTAGCCGTGCCACCGCTGGCTGACCGCATTGCTACCGGGGCCTCCACCAGGCCCCAACCAGGCCCCAACTAGGCCTTATTGCCCCGCAAGCTTCAGGCTTTTGGCAATGCGGGTCAGTTTGGCGTGTTCGCTGTTCAGGAAGGCTTGCGCCTGGGCCATGGTCATTGGCTCAATCGCGCGCTGAAGGTTGACAGTGCGGCGGGTACGGTTCTCGGGGCTCGCCACCCAAGCATTCATGGCCTCCACCACGCGTGCCGTCACAGCGTCTGTTGTCTCCGGCGCGGCCAGCACGCCTGCCCACTGGCTGTATTCGAAATCGGCCAGGGCCTTGTTTTCAGCCAGCGCGGGCACATCGGGCAATGACGGATGCCGGGCCTTGCTGGCGACCCCGATCGGCTTGAAGCGGCCGGCCTTGATCATGCCGTAAGTCGGACCCCCCATGGGAATGAAGGTCAGGTCTACCTGTGAACCGGCGATGTCGCTGCTGACCGGCGCCGCGCCTTTGTATGGCACCTCCAGGAAGCGCACGCCGGTGCGGGCCTGGAAGTCGGCGCCGACCAGGTGGGGCGCCGAGCCGGGGCCCCAGTGTGCCAGCGACAGGGGACGGTTCTTCGGGTTCTTCGCGTAGACAATGACCTCGTCGACGTTCTTGAACGACAACGAGGGATTCGAGACCAGGATGAAATCCGAGATCCCGCTTAAGCCCGCCAGCCTGAACTTCTCCGGCGAATACCTAGCCGACGCAATGGTGAGCGGCGCGACCAGGAAGTCAATGCCGGTCGTGCCCAGCAACGTGTAGCCATCGCTGGCGCTGCGCAGTACGTTCATCGCGCAGATCGAGCCGCTTGCGCCCGGAAGGTTGTCGGCAATGACGCTCTGGCCCAGGCTCCGCTTCATCACGACGGCTGCTGCGCGAATCGATTCGTCCGCCGGACCTCCAGCGGGAAATGCGACCTTGACGACAATCGGCTTGCTCGGAAAGGGCGCTTGCGCTCGCAGCCAGGATGGGGCAAGCAGCGCCGGCGCGGCGCCGCAGGCAGCCTGCAGCAGGCGCCGGCGCGAAAGCTGGATTGTCATAGTTGTCTCCTTGATGGATTCGGCGAGCCGGCATGCCGGGCACGAGGCGCTGCCGGCATGCCACTCGCACTGCCTCTGGCGAGGCCCTGTTTTATAGGAATGGGCTACTCGTACACCACCGCGTACTTGATCGTCAGCGTCGTGAACGCTTTGCCGATGGTGGCTACCGCGACCTCCCTTTCTTCGTGGCCCAGGGTGGCGGGCAGCACCAGCGTGGACAAGATGCCCTGGTCCCCGCGATCCTCGATGCGGATATCGACAAGCGGAACTGGTGTGTCCGCCTTGACCTCGGCAAGCATCTGCCGCTGCGCTCGCAGTACCGCGTCAGTGCGCAGTGTGTTCTTCTGGATCTTGCCGACAGCAGTCTTTGGGACGGCATCGACCACGTAGAACTGCTTGGGCACGGCGRCGCGCTCCGGGATCACCTCATAGGCGTAGTGCTTGATGCGGCCGATCGGGAAGGTGCTGCCCGGCTTGAGCGCGATATACGCGACCGGCAGTTCGCCGGCATGCGCGTCCGGCAGGCCGACGGCGGCGGCATCGAATACCTCGGGGTGCCGATACAACGCTTCTTCGATCATGCGCGGATCGATATTGTTGCCGCCGCGGATGATCAGGTCCTTGGCCCGGCCGGTCAGCCAGAAGTAGCCATCCTCGTCCACATAGCCCAGGTCACCGGTATTGAACCAGCCGCCCTCGAACCAGATGCTCTGGTTCTGCTCCGGGTTCAGGTAGCCGGCGAAGATGTTGGGTCCGCGCACCACCACAATGCCAGGCTCGCCCGGTTCGCACTCGCGCTGGATCCGTCCACCGGCAGCCTTGACGACCCTCATCTCCTGGTAGGCCATGGGAAGGCCGATGGAGCCGATGCGCCGCTCGCCATAGCGCGGGTTGGTTGCGCTCAGCGCTGTGCCTTCGGTCAGACCATAGCCTTCGAAGATCATCGCCCCGGTCTTCTGCTCGAACGCCTCGGCGACGGCCACCGACAGCGGCGCCGTACCGCAGCTCGCCGCCTTGAGAGAGCTGATGTCAGCGTCGCCGATCGGAATGTTCAGGGCCATGTTCACCACGCTCGGCACCATGCCCAGCGCGGTGACCCCGAAGTGATCGACGATCTGCCAGAGATTGCGGATGACGGAAGGATCGCGCCAACCGCTGGACGTCAGCAGCACGACCGATGCGCCACGGGCGAGCGGCATCAGGCAATTGGTGAGCACGCCCGTAACATGGAACATCGGCACGCCGCAGACGCGCACGTCGTCTGGCTGGACGTCGATCTGCATCGCGCTTACCCAGGCCATCGCCACCTCGTTGCCATGGGTGTGGAGCGCAAGCTTGGGCGTGCCGGTGGTGCCACCGGTATGGAACATCGAGGCGGTATCCTGCGGCGAGAAGACCCGCTTGCTGTCGAGCGCATCGCCCTGGAAGCGGGAGATCTCGGTGTCGAGATCGACAATCCCTTCCTCGCTCGCCGTGCCCCCGCCGGCCTTGATCCAGTGCCGTACGTCGGGCAGATCGCGCCGCACCAACATGGCCTTGTTCCAGGCCTCAATATCCGCGTCGGGACCATAGGCGATCACCGCCTTAGCGCCAGCATTGCGCAGCAGTGCCGCGATAATCTCCGGCTCCAGCATCCAGTTGACCGGGCAGGCAATGCCCGTCGCCTCGCTGCCCCAGAGCGCGTGCTGCGACTCCGGTGTCACCGGCATCAGCACCCCGATGACATCATCGGGGCCCAGGCCCAGCGAGTGCAGCAGGTTGGCGGTCTGCGTGATGCGCCCGAACAGCTGCGCATGGGTAATGGAGATTGCCTTGCCCAGCTCGTCTCCGGAGGCGAAGTAGTGCAGGGCGGGAGCTTCCGGCGCACGGTCGCGCGCCAGGCGCAGCAACTCGTAGGTGCTGTGAGGCAGCTGACGGTCGGCAAGGGGCGTCTGCTCGAAATGCCTGATATCGGCGAGCGACGTCACTTGCAGACGCGGCTGGTAGGGATCGACCTGACCAGGGCTGGCCTGCATTCGTGTGTTGAACTGGGTCATGGTCAGGTTCCCTGGTAGACTGGACGGCGCTTGTTCAGGAACGCCTCGCCGCCTTCGTGCATATCGTCAGTGCTGAACAGCGTGGCAAAGGCAAGCTGCTCCAGCATCAGCGCCGTTTCGAGATTCGCGTCCTGGCCGTTGTTGATCATCAGCTTGGCCATGGCAATGGAGTGCGGCGATTTCTCGGCGATGCGTTGCACATAGGTCTTCGCTTCCTCCAGCACCTGGCTGGCGGGCACCACCTTGTTGACGAGTCCGATGCGGTAAGCCTCGTCCGCCTTGATGATTTCGCCGGTAAAGATCATTTCCTTGGCGCGTGTTGCCCCGACCAGCCGGGTCAGCCGTTGGGTGCCGCCACGCCCCGGAATCAGGCCTACGTTCGTTTCGGTCTGGCCGAGCAGGGCATTGTCCGCGGCCACGCGCAGGTCGCACGCCATGGCCAGCTCCAGGCCGCCCCCAAAGCACGGTCCTGCAATGGCTGCGATCACGGGGATGGTGCTGTGGTGAATCAGCGCCCACAGGTCGGGCGCACCGCTGGTCGGGACGAAGGCCTCGATCGGGCGGCGTGCGAGCATCTCGGGAATGTCGCCCCCGGCGACGAACGCCTTGGTACCGCCCCAGAGGACGATGCCGCGAACGGTCCGGTCGGCCATCAGCGAGGACAGCGCCGCGTATAGGTCAGTGCGAAGTGTTGTGTTGAGGGCGTTGTACTTCTCCAGCCGATTCATGGTGACGACGGCACAGGGGCCGTCCCGGTCCACGAAGACGGTTTCGTACTCGGTGATATTGCTCATCTGGTGTCTCCTGTTTTTTGGGGTTCGTTCAGTGAATGAACTCGAAGAGCCCGGCTGCGCCCATGCCGCCGGCTGCGCACATGGTCACGACGCCATACTTGGCCTTGCGGCGACGCCCTTCGAGCAGGATATGGCCGACCTGGCGTGCGCCAGTCATGCCATACGGATGACCGATGGCGATGGCGCCGCCGTTGACGTTGACGCGCTCCAGCGGCAAGCCCAGTTGGTCGATGCAATACAGCGCCTGGCAACCGAACGCCTCGTTGAGTTCCCACAGGTCGATGTCGTCGATGGAGAGCTCGTTGCGCTCCAGCAGGCGCGGGACCGCACGGACCGGGCCGACACCCATTTCGTCCGGCTCGACGCCCGCGGTGGCCAGGCTCACGAAATACCCCAGGGGTTCGAGGCCGCGCCGTTCCGCTTCGCGCTCAGACATCACGACCAGCGCCGCGGCGCCGTCCGACAACTGGCTGGAATTTCCGGCCGTGACCTGGTAACCCTCGCCCTTCACGGCGGGCAGCACGCGCAGCTTTTCCAGCGTGGTGTCGGCGCGGGCACCTTCGTCAGCCTCGAGCAGGAAATCCACCATGGAGGTCTCGCCGGTCTCCTTGTTTGTCACTGACTTGATTGATGCGAGGGAAACAATCTCTTCAGCGAAACGGCCTGCCTTCTGTGCTTCGACGGTCAACTGCTGGCTACGCACCGAGAACTCGTCGGCGCGCTCTCGCGACATGCCATAGCGCTTGGCTAGGATCTCCGCGGTATCGATCATGTGTAGATAGACATCGGGGCGATTCTGTGCGAGCCAGGCCTCTTGCTGGGCGACCTTGAGCGTGACCGGCTGCGACAGGCTGATGGACTCGACGCCGCCCGCCACCATCACCGGCACCTTGTCGATCAAGACGCGCTGCGCGGCAAAGGCGACCGCCTGCAGGCCGGACGCACAGAAGCGAGTCAGCGTGGTGCCGCTCACGGACACGGGCAGTCCAGCGCGGATGCCGCCTGCGCGGGCAACGTTGCCACCGGTGGCGGCGATGGGTTGGCCGCAGCCAAAGATGATGTCTTCGACTTCCCCGCCGTCGATTCCCGCGCGCTCGACGGCATGGTGGATGACGTGGCCTGCCATGGTCGCCCCATGGGTCATGTTGAATGCGCCTCGGCTGGCTTTGCCGATCGGGGTGCGGGCATACGAAACGATTACTGCGCGAGACATGGATTCTCCTTTGGTGTGGATGGATGCAGACACCCTCAGTCTGCCAGGTCAAATATAGACGGTGGATACATTAAACGGTGCATCATTCATTGGAACGAACGAACAGACGGCAGCGATGAACGTTTCAGGTACCTTGCCGCGCCGCTTTGTCCAAAATTCTCTTTGCGCCCGCTCAGTGTATCCACTGTCTACATCGTAGGCGGGCGAACTTGGCAACGTCAAGAATTCGTGAGCATTGTTCGGGTTTACCTGCCTCCCCATCTCTTGACGGTCCCCAACACGCTCTCTAGGATATAGACACTGACTATATTGACGTTGGGCCGAAAGGGGCGATACAAAACGGAGGGGTAGAAATTGGAATTCACTGGTGAAACAGTCATCAAGGCGTCCAGGGAAGAGGTCTGGAAGCGGTTGAATGATCCGGCTACGTTCCAGCAATGCTTGCCGGGATGCGAGCAATACCTGCAGGGCGATGACGGCGGCTATGACGCGGTAATCGTCGCCGCTGTCGGGCCGATCAAGGCGCGTTTCAAGGGCACGGCCCGCTTCTCCGACCACAGGGAGGGCATTGGTTATCACATCGAGGGCAGCGGCAGTGGTGGCATCGCGGGCTTCGGCAAGCTGGGCGCCGACGTCCGGCTGGAAGTCGTCGAAGGCGGCACGGCCCTGCATTACGTTGCCGCAGCGCAGATGGGAGGGAAACTGGCACAGATCGGATCCCGCCTGGTCGGCGCCGTGGCGAACAAGTTCCTAGCGGAGTTCTTTTCCCGCTTTGAAAAGCTGGTGAGTCTTGAGGAAGGTGGGGGCAGCTCCCTTGCGTCGTCCCCTGACTAGGCTCGGCCGGCCAGGGAAGATCAGCTCTTTTTTTTCTTCCATAGTATGATAATCATAATACTATGACTGTGAAGCCCGGCGCTGATGCCGGCGGGGCAAACGGAGACACAGAGGCGACAGTGAAAATAGAGAACACTATCAATGGCGTGAGCGGCACAACAGAGATCGAGCCGAGGCGGCTCCTGGTGCATTTGCTGCGGGACCAGAAACGCCTGACCGGCGTCCACATCGGTTGTGACACCTCGCAGTGCGGCGCCTGCACGGTGCTGATCGACGGAACGACCGTGAAGTCGTGCACCGTACTTGCTGCCCAGACCGATGGCTGCGAGCTCCATACTATCGAAGGGATGGACAACGATCACACGACGACCGTCCTGAAGGAAGCCTTCAACGAGCTGCATGGTCTCCAGTGTGGATTCTGTACCCCGGGAATGCTGCTTGCGGCACGCGCGCTCCTTGCACATCAGGCAGCGCCTTCCGAACACGAAGTCAGGGAAGCGCTGCACGGCAACCTGTGCCGCTGCACCGGGTACCAAAACATTGTCGACGCAGTGCTGCTCGCCGCGACGAGGCTGCAGTCCGCTTCCCGTGAGGAGGATTGAGATGAGCGAAGCACAGAACGGTAGTGCGACCAAGTACATCGGCAAGTCCGTCAGGCGCCGTGAAGACAAGCGGTTGATGAGCGGTCGGGGCAAGTTCACCGATGACCATCAGTTCCCGGGAATGGTCTTCGCGGCCTTCGTCAGGTCGCCCTTTGCTCACGCCAACGTACGCGGCATCGATACGGCGGACGCGCGGGCACTGCCTGGCGTGATCGGCGTACTGACCTACGCCGACCTCCGGGGCAAGGTCGGCGACATCCGGCCGAACTGGGTCGTGGGCAACTCGAAGGTGCCGCCGCATCCTCCCCTTGCCGCCGACCGCGTGCGATACGCCGGAGAGGCCGTGGCGTTGGTGGTGGCACAGACGCGCGAGATCGCGGCGGATGCCGCCGAGCTTGTCACGGTCGACTACGAGGAGCTTCCGACAGTCGTCGACGCGGAAGCTGCGCTGACTGCGTCGGCGCCCCAGCTCCACGACAATGTCCCCGGCAATCGCATTGGCGTCTTCCGGCAAAAGGGTGGCAACTACGAGGAGGCGGTGAAGCAAGCTGACCGGGTCGTGTCGATCCGGCTGGTCAACCAGCGGCTGATACCCAGTCCCCTTGAGCCTCGGGCCCTTTGTGCGAACTTCGATCCCATTGAAGAGCGCCTGACGTTTATCGTCCCCACGCAGGTCCCGCATATGTCGCGGCGTTGGCTGGCGGAAACGCTCAGGTGGCCGGAACACCGGATCCGGCTGGTGGCGCCGGATATCGGCGGCGGCTTCGGCGCGAAAATGCACTTCTATGCGGAAGAGGTGCTGGTGGCGTTCGCATCCCGGCACTTCGGCCTTCCGGTCAGCTGGACCGAGACGCGCAGCGAGAACCATGTTGCGACCACGCACGGCCGTGCGCATACGGAATACGTGGAAGCACCTGTCACCAGGGACGGCAAGGTGCTGGGAATCAGGTTGCGATCGTTCGCCAATCTCGGCGCCTATCTCTCCAATATGGCGACCGGCATCCCTACCATCAACACGGCCAACTACATCACGGGAAACTACCAGATATCGTCGGTCGACACGGAGGTCCATCTGGTGACGACCAACACCACGCCGGTCGACGCTTATCGGGGCGCCGGACGGCCGGAAGCCGCCTATATCATCGAGCGGCTGATGGATGCGGTGGCCGGGGAACTCGACATCGATCCGGTCGAACTGCGACGCCGCAACCTGGTGCGGGCGGATCAGTTCCCTTACCAGCCACACGACGGCGCGCGCGGCAAATGGGACTCCGGCGACTACGAGGCCTGCCTGACCAAGGCGACCAAGCTGATCGGCTACCAGCGTTGGCGGGAAGAGCAAGCGACGCTGCGTAAGCAGGGTAAATACATCGGCATCGGGGTGATCTGCTATCTCGAGCTCGTAGGAATGGGCATTTCGCCGATGCTGGAGAAGGTCGGCTTCGACCGGGGCGGCTGGGAGAGCGCGCATGTCCGCGTGYATTCCGATGGCAAGGTCACGCTTTTCAGCGGATCGATGCCGCAAGGCCACGGCCACGCCACGAGCTTTGCGCAGATCGTCGCGGAGGTCCTGCAACTGCCGATGGACGATATCGATGTCGTTCAGGGCGACACCGACCGCGTGCTGGCGGGCCATGGCACCTTCAATTCGCGGTCAATGCCCGTAGGGGGAAGCGCTGCCTATATGGCGGCGAGCAAAATCCTGGCAAAAGCACGCCGGATTGCCGGTCTCATGCTGGAGGTTCCTGAAGAGGAGGTTCACTATGCGGATGGCCAGTTCACAAGCGCAGCCAACCCCACCGTTATTCCCTTTGCGCGGGTCGCAAGAATGGCATATCTTGCGCACAAGCTGCCGAGGGACGTTGAAGCCGGCCTGGATGAACGCGTTTTCTATGAGCCGGCCGCCCTGGGAGCGCCGAACGGTTGCCATGCAGTTGTCGTGGAGGTCGATGCGGAGACCGGCACGGTGACGATTCTCGACTATGTGGCGGTGGATGACGTTGGCGTCATGATCAATCCCATGCTCTGCCACGGCCAGATGCACGGCGGGATCGCGCAAGGCATCGGCCAGGCCTTGTTCGAAGAGGCCAAATATGACGAGGCCGGGCAACTGCTTTCGGGTTCGCTGCTCGACTATGGATTCCCGCGCATCGAGCAGATACCTCGCATGCGCACCGGTTTCCACGTTTCTCCGGCGCCGTCCAACCCGCTGGGCGCGAAGGGGATCGGTGAGGCCGGTTGCGTAGGGGCGCCGCCCGCGATCGTCGCGGCGGTATGCGATGCATTGAAGCCATTCGGCATATCCCATCTCGATATGCCCCTAACGCCGCCAAAGATCTGGCGTGCGATTCACGAGACGAGCCGGAGTGCGACATGATTCCCTACGAAGTCGAGTACCTCAGGGTGGGCAGTGTGCAACAGGCGATCTCCGTGCTGGCGCAGAACCCCGACGCCAAGATCCTTGCCGGCGGCCATACGCTGCTGCCGATGATGAAACTGAGACTGGCCAGGCCGGCCTTACTGGTCGATATCGGCCGCCTGCCTGAACTCCGTGGCATCGCGGTACATCAGGATGGCATCTCGATCGGCAGCGCGACGACGCACGCCGAACTGGAAGCGAGCTCGGAACTTAAGCAGCTGGCACCGCTGTTTCCGCTCGCCGCGAGCGTGATTGCCGATCCGACGGTCAGGAACCGCGGGACGATCGGCGGAGCGCTCGTGCACGCCGACCCTTCGGCCGACTGGCCGGCTGTAGTGCTTGCGGCCGGAGCCGAGATGGAGATAGCGGGCGCACAAGGCACGAGGCGCATCCCCGCGCATGAGTTCTTTGTCGACTTCATGTCTTCGGTCGTGCAGCCAGACGAAGTCCTGACGCGTATCCATGTGTTATTGCCGGCCGCAACGCGGGTCGCATACCGCAAGTTCAGGCATCCTTCGTCAGGTTACGCGGTGGCCGCTGCAGCGGTCGCGATCGGCGTGGTCAACGATAGCTACGCCTGGGGGCGGATCGGTATCACCGGCGTCGCCGACACGGCATTCCGCGCAACGGCGGCGGAGACATTGCTGGAAGGCAACTTCACCGACATTAGGGATAAGGCCGACGCCATCGTCGAGGCGGCATTCGCCAACGTGACCCCGCTGGAAGACAACTTTGCGGATGGCCCATACCGGCTTCAGCTGGGCAGGGTCATGCTGAAGCGGGCGCTTCTCGAAGCCCTCGAACCACGGGGCTGAAGTGTTGCAACGCCGGGAGGGCTACGACTGCACGGCGCTGCGTGGCCTTGCCCTTGGCTTGCTTGCGGCCGTATCCGAAGCGACTGCCGCCGCCTTCTTCTTCCCTGCCGCCAGCAGACCGGTCAGCACGAACTGCTGGACGCTCTGCCGCCATTGCGCGAGCGCGACTTTCGGACGTGGGCTCGGTCCGGTCGGCTTGGCACTGAAGAACATGCTGACGCCGTGCATGGCCGACCATGCGGAGCGCACCATCATGTCATCGAACTGCTCAGCCAGGTGGTTCTCCCGGAAGTAGTCCTGGACCGCGCCGGACAAGAGCTGGTAAGACGCATTGCCTGYTTCGAGCAGCTCGGGATACTTTTCCTTATCTTCGATCTGCGGCCCGAACATCAGGTAGAAGAGGGCCGGATTCCTGACGGCGAACTCGATGTAGCCGTCCATGACGGTGAGCAGCCGCGCCTCGGCAGTCATCTCAGGCGACAGCCGGGCCCGGCGCACGGCAACCAGTTCACGGAATCCTTCGGCGGCGATGGCGGCCAGCAGGCCCTCCTTGTCGGCAAACTGGTTGCGCGGCGCGCCGTGGGAAACCCCCGCGAGCTTGGCCGCGGAGCGCAGCGTCAGTCCGTGGACGCCCTTGTCGGCCAGGATCTCCCTGCCGCAGCGGATCATTTCTTCCCGCAGATTGCCATGGTGATAGCTTTGGCGAGCCGGGCGAGCCGGGCGGGTTGGGCGGGTCGTGGAAGTGGTCATCAGTGCGGTTCGCGGTGTCGTCAGGCCTCCATATTAGCGCCAACCCATCCCAGTCCCCTGACTCGCCGCGGCGCGTGCAACGGACGCGACGCATTTCGCCTTGGCTTGGCCGCAGGCCGCTGCGCTACAGCGATGACTGGAGAGCGTCCACGATCTCCGCGGACAGCGCTTCCGAGCGGACGGCGCGGGCCAGCACGAGGCCGCCAACCATCGAAGCGAGCGTGACGATCGCATCCTTGCGCGAAGCCTCATCATCCCCCCCCGCGACCAGTTCGATCAGCGACGCGACCCGCGCCTCGAAGCGCAGCCGCGTCTTGGCGTCAAGGCGGGAAACATCCGTGCCGAGCGCCGCGATCGCGCAACCCGATCCAGGGTTGTCGCGGTGCTTCTTGTTTACATAGGCGCGAACGATGGCGCCCTTGCGCTCAGGGGGCGGCGCGGCTCGCGCTGCCTGATCGAGCAACCCCATGGTCTGGTCGAAGGCGGCATCGATTGCCTCGGCAATCAAGGCGTCCTTCGACTCGAAGTGAGCGTAGAAGCCGCCGTGCGTCATACCGGCGCTCTTCATCAACTGCGCCACGCCGATGCCATTGACACCGTGCTTGCGGAATTGCGTCGAAGCCGCCTTGACGATGTGCTTGTGGGTTTCGGCTTTTTGGTCGTGTGAATAACGCATGGTCAGGGTGGGAAGAGTTCAAGAGCCTATTTGCCTCTGCAATATATAGCATTATGATTATCATGGCATCCAATTCTTTCTGGATGTCAACGCGCAGTGACGCGTATCCCGCACTCCCAATCTTGCCCTTAGGGATAGCATCGAGGGGAGGGTGGCGTGATCTTCCTTGACCCTGCCGGTTACCCTGTCTAGCATGTAGACAGCGGATACATTAGTGGTCGAGATAGAGGGATCGTCATGGAACTGCGGCATGGACATGGCGGCATCTTCTTGCGATATCGCTGTTTCTTCGCTTCGCGATATGACGATCATCATTTTGCGGGACCCGGGTGCCACTTCCCGCCGGCGCGGGCCTGTCGAGGGCGCTGATTCGGATTGGCCAAGGTAGTGCACAGGAGGAGGAATGGACGGCACACGACAGAAAAGGCTCAGATAACGATATGGAGGTATTCGCATGAAAACGCAGCAAGGAGGGAAGAAAGCCAGCAGCTTTTCTCGCGGCAGACTGCACCTGCATCCCGCAACACTGCCTGCATCAACCCAACAACAACGAAGGAGATCCCGCATGGCTGTCCGTCACACCGCATCCCGTTCCACCACCCTCATTGCTCTCGCCAGCGTCGCACTCGCCGCCGGCCTGCTCTGCAACGCCGCGCTGGCGCAGACCGCGCCGGCCCCTGCCAGCGCCGACACCCTGCACGTACAGATCGAAACGCGCGCCAAGGCCGTCGAAACCCAGCTCATCGCCTGGCGCCGCGACATCCACCAGCATCCGGAACTCGGCAACTACGAGACCCGCACCGCGGAGCTTGTCGCCGACCACCTGCGCAAGCTGGGCATGGAAGTGGAGACGGGCGTAGCCAAGACCGGTGTGGTGGGCGTGCTCAAGGGCGGCAAGCCTGGCCCGGTGGTGGCGCTGCGCGCCGACATGGATGCACTGCCGATCAAGGAACGGGGCGATGTGTCGTTCGCGTCCAAGGCCAAGGGTCTGTACTTGGGCAAGGAAGTCGACGTGATGCACGCCTGCGGCCATGACACCCACGTGGCGATACTGATGGCGGCAGCCGAGGTGCTCGCCGGCATGAAGGATCAGCTCCCGGGCACGGTCAAATTCATCTTCCAGCCGGCCGAGGAAAGTCCGGCAGACTTCGAACCCAACGGCTCCAATATGTGGGGCGCCAAGCAAATGGTGTCCGAAGGCGTGCTGGATAACCCGAAGGTCGATGCCATCTTCGGCCTGCACGTTACCAGCGGCATGGAATCCGGCAAGCTCGGCTGGCGCAGCGGTGCGTCGATGGCGGCGGCCGACCAGTTCTGGATCGACGTCAAGGGCCGTCAGGCGCACGGTGGGCGTCCGTGGGGCGGAATCGACCCGATCGTGGTGGCGTCGCAGATCGTGATGGGCCTGCAGACCATCCAGAGCCGCCAGGTCGATGCCATGCTGGAGCCGTCGGTGATCACCGTGGGTACCATCCACGGCGGCAACCGCATGAATATCGTGCCGGAGAAGGTCGAGATGATGGGCACCATCCGCACCTATGACGAAGGCATGAAGAAAGACATCCATGCCCGCATGAAGCGCACCACCGAGGCCATGGCAACCAGCGCTGGCGCCGAGGCCAACTTCCGCGTGGTGGAGCTGTACAACGCCACCATCAACCAGCCGGCCCTCACCGAGAAGATGGCGGCCACTTTGCAGCGGGTGGCTGGCGAAGGCAATTGGATGATCGCGCCCAAGCGGAGCGAATCGGAGGACTTCTCGTTCTACCAGGAGAAGGTGCCGGGGCTGTTCTTCTACCTCGGCGTGACGCCCAAGGGCCAGGATGTGAGCAAGGCGGCCTCCAACCACTCACCCGAGTTCCATGTGGATGAGCCGGCCCTGATCAACGGCGTGCGCGCGCTGTCCAACCTGACGGTAGACTACATGCTGATGGCGCAACGCTGAGCGCCCGGGGCCGTGCGCTGCAAGGCGGTCGTGGCGGCTACAACGGCGGTTCTTCCGCGTTGCCGCCCTCTTGGAGCCACCCCTCTCAAGGTGATTAAACGACACGTCCAGTCTTGATGACACGGGCGGTAGAAACATGCCGCAGTGCTACGCATCCGGCCATATAGCCTTTCTTCTTCGGTGCTTTCGGTCCCCGCGTATGTTTGCGCATCGCGCGGGGATCAACGTGCGCCGCGATCTTGATCAACTCGCGACCGACCTGAGCTGGGGTGAGGAGGTCATACGCCTGCCACACCTCGGGCGGCACCGCGATCATCATGCCAGCAAAAGTTGCCCGGATTTCGCTGGCTAGGTAATACGGTGAGAGCTCGATGTCGCTGGTATCCAGTTCATGCCGGATTCTCACCGCACTCGCAATCACGCTCAGTACGTTATACGCGAGCGCCGCCACGCCGAAGGCCAGCAGCGCCGCGCGCGGTTGGCTCAACGAGTGAATCTCACTAGTAAGAAGCGCTAAACAGCATGAGGCATCGGATCCACTTGACAGCCGAGATCGGCGAGGCGTTTGAGCAGGCGACGGGTGGTCTTGTCGACATGATGGCGGTCGAAGTAACGGAACCAAGGCGGCGTACTCAACGCCATCGTGGAGCATATGGTAGGCCGCGGTGAGCATGGAGGCACTGAACGTTGTGGAGGATGACCATGTTGGCGACCAGTTGGTTGTACTTGATCACCTTGCGCTGTTCGTGCCGCAGATTTTCGGCGATGATCCCGTCGCCACCAAACATCAACCACTGCGCGAAGTCATTGAACTGCTCACTCTTGTTCGTCGTGGCATGAATGGTACGCCGGAGCTCCGGCTCGTTCAGGTACTTCAGCAAGAACAGCGTGCGGATGACGCGGCCCAGTTCCCGGAACGCAAAGCCGTCGGCGAGCGCGTGAGCGCGGGGCAAACCATGATCGTGATCGAGAGTATGAAAATGCAACTCACCGCTGGAAGCGGCCGGCGATGGCATGGTCGCGGAAATTCCCTGTGCAAAGGGTGACTTGTTCGACCGGACGCGTTGCTGGTGCGGCTCGAAGCAGGGAAGGAGTAAGCATGCGCCGCATCGAATCCCGTATCAACACGCGTTCAGAGAGTTTCCAGGCCAACCGTGCGCACAACCTGCGCGTGCGCGCGGAATTCCTGGGGATGATGCAGGACGTCCGCCATCACCGGCCGGAGCGCGACATCAAGCGCCTACGCGACCAGGGCAAGCTGCTGGTGCGCGAGCGCTTGGACTTGCTGCTGGATCCCGGCACCCCGTTCCTGGAGTTGTCACCGCTCGCTGCCAATCATGCCAAGTATGACGCGCACATCAAGGGCACCGGCGTGGTCTCCGGCATCGGCGTGGTCAACGGCCGCGAAGTCATGGTGCTGGCCAACGACAGCACCATCAAGGGTGGTGCTGTCTATCTGCTCGGCGCAAAAAAATCCATCCGCGCGCTCAAGATCGCACTGGATGGCCCGCCGCTGGTAAAGGCCGCCACCGGCGAATACATCAGCGCGGCCGAACTGGGCGGCGCGGATGTGCACACGCGCATCTCGGGTACGGCCGACTACGCCGTTGACTCAGAAACCGCATCGCGCTGGCACGCGAAATCAGAGGAGCTATAAGGGATCATTCCCGACGACATCAAGAAGCAGTTCGACATGCGTGAGGTGATCGCGCGCCTGGTCGACGGAAGTTTGTTCCATGAATACAAGCCCGACTACGGCACCACGCTGGTATGCGGCTACGCTTATCTGTGGGGCTACAAGATTGGCATCCTCGCCAACAATGGCGTGCTGTTCAGCTAGGCTGCGCAGAAGGCCACCAGCTTCATGCAACCGTGCGACCGCGACGCTACTCAAGCAAGCTAGGAGGGATCTTGACGGGCTCACTAGATCCTTCAGATCGAGCATGGCATGGGGACTCGCCGGCCATTCCGGTGCCGGCGACTTTTGCGGGGGTAAGCGGGTGACGCCCGATCGTACTCCAACGCTGGCGCACACCGACACTCGGGCAAACCTTGGTGCCCTGCCGCGTCTGCGTCCCGACAGCGTCGGGAATTGCATCCCGCGCCACCTCGAGCACCGCGCCTCACAGGGCGGCATTGTCCAAGTTTGCAGAACCCTGCGTACAACCCGTGACGGCTGCCCAATCGGTATCTGCCGTCATAAGCTGTTGCACAGGAGCGGCTATGCGCTGTTTCTACATGCCTATTTCAAACTGGAGAGGACAATGTTAATGCTCAAGGGATTTCATCATCTGACCCTCGGCGTGAGGCACGCACAGGAGGATGTGGACTTCTACGTCAAGCTGCTCGGGCAGAGCCTCGTGAAGAAGACCGTGCTTCTCGACGGCGAGGATCCCATCTACCACCTTTACTATGGCAACGCGAATGGCGATCCAGGGACCCTTGTGACGTCGTTCCCGTTCCGGCAGCGGGGCGTCATGGCGCGTCCGGGATCGGGCCAGGTGCGGGTCATCAACTACTCGGTTCCCAAGGGCTCGCTCGAATTCTGGCGCCGCCGCTTCGATGCCATGGATGTGCCATATGACAGCGAGATCGTCGAGCGCTTCGGAGAGCGCCGCCAGCGGTTCCAACATCCGTGCGGCATCGAGTTCGATCTCGTCGAAACGGATCTCGATTCGCGTCCGGCTTGCGTGGCCAGCGATATCCCCGAAGCCCATGCCATCCGCGGCGTCCACAGCATCACGCTGTCGCTGCGGGAAGTCGCCGAATCGATCCGCTTCATGAGCGAAGCGATCGGTTTCCGGTACGCAGGCCAGGCGGGATCCTACTACCGCTTCGAGACGTACAACGGCGGCCCGGGCATGATCGTCGAGTTCCTGCATGAGCCGGACCGGCACCAGGGTTCGTCGATCTACGGCGAAGGCACGGTCCACCATGTGGCCTTCGCGGTGGACAACGTGGAGCAGCAGGCGATCCTGAAGGAGAGAATGTTTGCCCTGGGTTACATCGATACGTCCGAATCGGTGCACCGCAACTACTTCCGCTCGATGTACTTCAAGATGCCCGGCGGCGTGATGTTCGAGGCGACCACCACCGACATCGGCTT
This sequence comes from Cupriavidus sp. 01L45, assembly GCF_056399885.1. NCBI lineage: Bacteria > Pseudomonadati > Pseudomonadota > Betaproteobacteria > Burkholderiales > Burkholderiaceae > Cupriavidus > Cupriavidus sp. 01L45. Next base: position 55,926 of record NZ_JBFTSG010000054.1, read on the forward strand.
CGCGATCGATGAAGAGCCAGGCCATTTTGGCGAGGAATTTCAGCTCCCGCCCTGGCTGGCGGATCGCAAGGACGAGCTGCTGGGCCGGCTCGAGCCCATCTCTGTATGACGTTGCCGGGGATCACCATGCAAAAACCGAAAGTACTGATTGTTTTCTACTCACGAAACAGTTCCACCGAGATGCTGGCCAAGGCTGTCGCCGAGGGGGCCCTCGAGGCTGGCGCAGAAGTCCGCATGCGGCGTGTGCGGGAGGTTGTCGGCCCCGACGTCATGCGACAGGCGCCGGGCTGGCTCGAGAACGCCACGGAGATGAACGCGAAATACGAGGCGCCGACCGAAGCCGATGCTGAGTGGGCTGACGCCATCGTGTTCGGCACGCCGACGCGGTTCGGGTCGATCTCGGCCGAACTCAAGGCGTATATCGACGGGCTCGGCGGCCTCTGGTTCGCGGGAAAACTGAATGGCAAGGTGGGCTCGGTCTTCGGCTCGACGTCCTCGCGCCACGGCGGCAATGAAGCCACGCTGCTGGCGACCTACGCGCCCATGGCGCACCTGGGCCTGATCATCGTGCCGCTGGGCTATGCCGACGCGGCGATGTTCAAGGCCGGCACCCCGTACGGCGCGACTCACGTCTCGCACCGTGACGCCGTGAAGCCCGACGACGATCACCTGGCGGTTGCTCGGTTCCAGGGCCGCAGGGTGACGACCGTCGCCCGCGCCTTGCACGTCCAGCCGCAGCCCGTGGCAGCCTGAAAGTAAAAGCCTAATCGTAAAAAGGGGCGGAGACTCGCAGTCTCCGCCCGATTCCTGCATCGCCACAGGCCGATGACACGATGGCAACCGCTCAGGCTGGCGCAGTCTCCACGCAGCTTGCCATGGCATCGATCCGGCGCGATGGCGGTAGCAGGTCGTCCCATATCGACATGAACCCCAGATACGCCAGCCGCACCAGGTTAACAACCCAAAGCACATCGCCAAGGGCGAACGCGCATCCCGCGAGATACAGGGCTGGCGCGGAACGCGGCGTGCGGTCCAGTGCCTTCAACACGCCTTCAACGTGATGGCGTGCGGTCCGCTGGCATGCGGCATCGCGGCGGACCGCAATGCCGCCTCGTTCCTTCGCGATCCTGGTGCGACAGGCGGCAACAGGTCCTGCATCCCCGGCATGGTTGACGATCATGGACTCGAGCGCCGCGATTTTGTGATCGTAGACCGTTTCCATGACCGTCTTGAGCACGTCACTCCGTGGCCCGGGCATTTCCCTGTCCGCGAGCGTGCGGACATACCGCGGGCGGATCGCCGATGAAGCCGCGCGCAGACCAGAGTTCCGGGAACGGGATCTCGTTCATGGTCGGCAGAAGCCAGGCAATGCCCTCGGTGCCGAAGTAGGCCGGCCGGGCGCCGAACGTCCGGCGCGTTGCCATCAGGTGCAGGTGCTTCCACGCGGAGAATCCCTCGGCGATGTCGGCCAGCGTCTCGCCGAGCTGCTGCAGCTCCCGGTGCTCTTCCGGGTCGGCGTAGACCTCGCGCCAGACGTTCTCGACCACCTTGTCCGGCGTGTAGGGCACACTGAAATCGCGGTCGAGTACCACCGCCGGCACGGTGAAGCCCTTGCGGCTCAGGTGGGCGAGCACGTCGTCATACAGGCTCGGCTCTGCCAGCGCCTTGCTGAGTTGTGCCCAGCGCCGGGGCTGCGGCAGGAAGTGCTGCAGGTGCTCCCCCTGCTTGATGCCGAGCAGGTAGACCATCTGCCGGTACGTCCAGCCCTGGAGGGCGGTGTCCTTGCCGTACTTCGGGCCAACGCAGGACAGGATGGCGAGCAGGTCGACAGGCGTCATCCACGCGATGGAGCGCCATGTGGCATTGAGCGGCTCGTGGTGGGCGACGACGCGCCGCAGCGTCCGGCAGGCCCCGATCAGGTCATCGGCACGCAATTGCGCCTGCGCGGCTTGTATTTCCTTGATGATCAGCATCCAGTACAGCTCGGACACCTGCGCCGATACGATCCAGGCGTGCTCGCCGGGATGGTCGCTGACCGGGTGCTGCAGCGAGTGGAGCACGTCTGTCTGTAACCAGTCACTGTATGGCGTATGCCCGGCTGGCGTTCCGGCCGGCACCGGGGATGCGGGCTTGACGGTATCGTTCACTTTGGTCTCCTCGTGGTGGTGGTAGGGTCAGGCAAGTTTTGTGGAACGGCGACGGTCCGCTGCATCGACTCCATCTGCGTCAGGCCTGTTGCGGTGATCTGACGACTGGCCAGGGCATCGAGCGCGTGGCGCAGGCCGACGGGATGCGGGAAGGTGTCGGATGGCCGGCCGGTCATTACCACAGGCTCTCCAACAGCGCATCCAGCTTCGCGCCGGCATCCTCGCCAAGGTCGCCGACCTCGGAGGGATAGTTCTGCTTGAGCAGGGCCGCCATCTCGGGAAGCTTCGCCCGATCGAAATCGAGGTCGCCTAGCCGGCTCGGCAATTCCAGTGCGTCCACGGCTGCCTCAATGCGGTCAGCGAGGAATGCGGCGGGCGTGCGGATGCCACGGTCCGTGGAAAAAATCTCGAGCTTTCGGCCATAGGCGTCGGCGCAGGCGCGGATGACGGGCGCCAGCGCAATGCACGATGTCACGCTGTGCGGTACCCCAAACGTCCCGCCGAGGATGTGCCCGATGCGATGGCTCAGGCCGTAGATGACCGAAGCAGGATAGAAGTAACACTGCCACGCGGCGAGCTGAAGCTGCAAAAGGTCGTCGGTCGACACGTGGCCGCCCGCGATGGCCTCGGGCGTTTCGAGCTTGCGCGGCCACTTCTCCAGCACGGCAAGAAAGCGCTCCACGCCCCTGGCGGCCTGGATGGCGTGTGGGTGGTCCACGCCGACCCGGCGCATGCCTTCCACCGCATGGTCGATCCCCTTGATGGCCGAACTCAGCAGCAGCATACGTGGCGTGTCGACAATCATCCGGGGGTCGATCACCACCAGCCTGGGCGTCGTTTCGCGCACGGCATAACTGCGCTTGAACTTCCGGGGACCGTCCGTTTCCGTCACGCCGAAGTAGTGGGAGAACTCCGAACCCGACAGGGTCGTCGGAATCGCGGCAATGGGCAGGTAGCGGCCTGTCTGCTGGAAATGCTGGTAGGAGACTGCCTTTGCGGCGTCGAGTACAGAGCCGCCGCCGAGGGCGATGATCGATCCCGCATTGGCCTCGATGCAGGCACGCAGTCCGTCGCGTACGGCGAAATCGGGCACATGCGGCGGCAGGCCGGTGAAGGTGCCCACGCCGTCGCCGATGGCAGGCTGCAGGTACTCGCGGTTCAAGGCCTCAAGGAATTCCACGGTGAACGTCATCGGACGGCGGATGCCGTAGTTCCCCATGGAGGGGGCGACGGTTTGCAGYACTCCGTGTCCCCAGACAATCTCTTCCTGCGGCAAGCATTTCAACTGGTTCATTCCACTTCTCCACCATGTTTTCGTATGCGATCGGGGGCTCCGATCCCGAGTAGGAAGATAGGCGAATCGGGTTCGCGCGTGCGCGCGGGATTTGAGAACGGAGCGTCCAGGATTTTGGACGCCGCACATGTGCGTACGGGGGCCTGTCGTTCGTTGTTTCCGGACGAAGCTTTCAAGTTTTGCCGTCTTCACAAGGCAGGGGACGTGTCTATGATCCTTTCCACCGTAGCGACCCCCACCACGAGAACGGAGACATGAAGATGGAGGCAATCCAGATTACAGAAGCGCTGATTCGCGGACGCCACAGCAAGCGCGGCTTCCTTGACCAGCCGGTGCCGCTCGAGACTGTCAGGGACATCCTGTCGGTCGCGAAATACGCGCCGAGTTCGAGCAACACGCAGCCCTGGCGCTGCTATGTACTGACCGGAAAGGCTCGCGAGAAGATTGCGGGAGCCGCGGTCGAGGCGTATCGCGCCGATCCTGAGGGACTGGCTCCCGACTACCCGTTCTTTCCAAAGGAATTGCCGGCACCATTCTCGTCGCGCTTCAATACGTTTCGCGGGATGCTGGGCGATGCGCAGGGCGTGCACAGGAGCGATATCGTCGGGCGCCGGCGCGACGTCGAACGGCAGTTCCGGTTCTTCGATGCGCCAGTGGGACTGATCTTCACCATGGACCGGCGCCTGGAATGGGCCAGCTTCATCTGCTACGGCTGCTTTCTCCAGAACATCATGCTGGCCGCGCGCGCCCGGGGGCTGGATACCTGCCCGCAGCAGATCTGGTCGCTGCAATCGGCAGTGCTTCGTGAAGGCCTCGCCATTCCCGACGAGGAGATGGTCGTGGCCGGAATGTCACTCGGCTATGCAGACAACAATATTCCGGAAAACAACATGGCGCTTAGCAAGCTGGAACTGGACGAGTTCGTCTCGTTCGTCGATTGCTGACCCCCGGAACCGTCCGGGTCGCTCCTTGACCTGGAAAAGCACGAAGAAGCGATAGCCATCGTTAGCGAGTCTCGGCAAGTTGCGGAGATGTCGAATAGTTAGCGTAGGCGCGCTTAACCGGCTGATGCGGATGCCCGGAGCCCTCAGCCGAAAAAGAGAATAAAGAGACGGAGGAGACATGATTAAAGTGCCCGCGAGATTTTTGACGGTTGTTGCGCTCGCATGCTGGCTCGCCTCGAAGGTTGAGGCAACCGAGAATGGCCAGACCAGTTACCCTGTTGGCGTCAATACCGTATTGAATGGAATCTTGCCACCGCCTGGTGAAACCCAGTTCTATAACTACACGCTTTACTACAATGCCGGAAAATTCGCTGGCCCGCATGGAGGAAGTCTCGTTCCCGGCTTCCACTTGAACACGTTTGCTGACGCCCCGCGTGTCGTTCACACATGGGGCACCACATTCGGCCCCTTTACTGTGTCCAGTGGTGCAATCGTCCCGCTCGTTCATCTTGGGCTGGAAACGCCAGGCGGCAGCGGCAAGCGCTATGGAATTGGAGACATCATTCTTGAGCCGTGGCTCATTGATTATTCAAATCCATCGCGAACATTCTTCGCCTTCCTCGCCACCAATGTCGCAGTGCCGAGCGGGTCCTACTCCGCCAACCGAGTGGCGAACACTGGTCGGAATGTATATGCGCTAATACCGCACATCAGTACCACATGGTTCCCCACGCCCGCAGTTGAAGTCTCCACCACCACGCTCGTAGAGATCAGTTCACCGAACTCGGCGACTCGACATCACTCTGGCGCTGTTGCAGCACTTGAATATGTTGTTGGATATTCGCTTAACAGCAAGTTCCAGCTCGGACTTCAAGGATACCTCCTGAAACAGTTCACCGATGACAAAGTCAACGGCGTGCCCGTAGGAGCGGATGGGTTTCGCGGAAAATCTGTCGCAGTCGGGCCGCAACTACGATACATGTGGTCGCCGGCGGCAGGCATTGTGCTCAAGTATCAGCGCGAGTTCGCCGTGYAGAATCGGCCGCAAGGCAACAAGTTCTGGGTTGAACCGTGTTTCCCTCTTTGATCGGAATGAGGCGACGTTCGAAGCGAATACGCAGCTTGCCGAACCCGGCAAGCTGCGCATGCGTTCGCTCGTAGTCTACGGCGACGTGGTGTCGTTTTCTGCCAAGTTTGCCGCGATCGGTGGGGTTCGGGCGCATTGACGGTCGTGGCGCGAGCGGGCGCCTGCCACGGCAATGGCGGTCATTGGGGGGTGTTCGACCGTGGCACTGCGCGCACCCCTTGCAGTACCATCGATGGAAAGCACACACCATTGACCCAACCCAACCCAACCCAACCCAACCGCTACCAAGGCAGCCAGATGCTGGACCTGAAAGACGTTTTTCACTTCGTGCAAGTGGTCGACCGCGGTGGCTTTACGTCTGCCGGCAACAGCCTGGGGCTGCCCAAGTCCACGTTAAGTCACAGGGTCAAGGAGCTGGAGGCTTCGCTGGGCGTCCGCTTGATCAACCGGACCTCGCGCCAGTTTGCCTTGACCGACGTAGGCGCTGAGTTCTACCAGTACGCTGTCGCCTTGCTGCAGAGCGCCGACGTCGCGGAACAGGCGATGCGCCAGAGGCTCGCGGAACCCAGCGGGATCATTCGCGTGACGGTAGCGGTCGAGCTTGCGCAGTTTGCGCTACGCCAGGTCCTGCCGACGTTCCTGAGCAGCCATCCCAAGGTCAGCATCGTGGAAATCGCCACGGACAGGCTCGTCGACGTTGTCGGCGAGGGCTTCGACCTGGCGCTGCGCGGACATACCTCGGCACTGCAGGATTCCAACCTGGTCCAACGGCCCATCGTCAGGGCGCCATGGTACCTGTTTGCGGGTGCCGACTACCTCGAACGGAGGCCACTCCTGGAGGAGCCGGAGCAACTTGCATCCCATGCCATCGTCTCGATGGTGCGCAAAGGGCCGCTGCAGTGGCAACTGCGAGGCCCCGACGGCACGCTCGTCACCATCCCGATCGAGCCAAGATTCCAGAGCAACAGCATGATGTCCCTGAAGGAGGCAGCCTGCGCCAACGTTGGCGTGGCAGCCCTGCCCGGGTATATCTGCCGGTCCGAGCTGCAGGCTGGCGTGCTGCGGCAAGTCCTGCCGGGCTGGATCGCCGCGGATGCGCGCATCTCGGCCCTCATGCCGTATCGGACCGGACTGCTTCCCGCCGTGCGGTCGCTGGTCGATTTCCTCGCCGTAGAGCTGCCCAAGGTCACCGCATTCGACGGCCGCTGACCCGGCACTACCTCCTCTGCCTCCAAAGCCATGCGGGCCACGCCCCGTGTGTCCCGCCGGGCGTTCCATATTCATGGACGCTGCGTTCGGCGCCAGCCAGCTTCCAAGGCCGAGCCGATCAACTATCGTTTCCAACCAGGGATAAGCCAACCGCAACGTCACCCTGGAGTGGAATACATGAACCAGTTGAACTGCCAGCCACGAGATGCGATCTTCTCTGGCCACGACATACTTCCGACGGCTGTCGGGTCGCTCGACCAGCACGGCATCCGACGCCCATCCCGAACGACGGCCCCGCATTCCATGGGCTTGCGCAACGCGCTGGATGCCCTTGCCACGCGGCAATTCACCGCGACGGCATTGACGGAGCAGGCACTCGAACGCGCGGAAGCCAGCAAGCGGCTGCTCAATGCATTCTCGGCGATCGATTGGGACCGTGCCCTGAAGGCGGCAGCGGAAAGCGACCGCCGCTATGGCGAACGCCGGCCGCGGCCACTGGAGGGACTGCCCATTGCGGTCAAGGATCTGATCGACACCAAGGGCATGGAGACCCGCTACGGTTCCGCAGCCTATCTCGGTCATGTGCCAGCCGCCGATGCGGACATCGTGAGAACTCTGGTGGAGCGCGGCGCGATCATCATCGGCAAGACCACGACCCACGAATTCGCGTGGGGCGTGACAACCGCCAGCGCCAGGTTTGGCGATACCCTGAATCCGCTGGACCATACACGCATACCCGGGGGTTCCAGTGGTGGCGCCGCGGCGGCGATTGCGCACGGTGCCATCATGGCGGGCGTGGGCACGGATACCGGCGGCTCGGTCCGGATTCCCGCCGCGCTGTGCGGCGTCGTCGGATACAAGCCCACGCTCGGCACGTTATCCACGCGCGGCGTGTTCCCCCTGGCGCCCACTTGCGACCACGTTGGCCTGCTCGGCGAGCAGGTTGACGACGTGCTGTTGCTCGCCGATGCGATTGACATCAGGGTTCCCGAGAGCGATGCGTGGCTGTCCGCACGGCTGGGCGTCATTCGTGACATCGCACCGGTTCCACTCAGTCCGGAAATTGCAGCGGCATTTGATGGCGCGATGAAGCGGCTGGCGCAGGTCTTTTCCTGTGTGAACGTCAGCACTTCCGGCCTGTTCGATGCGGTATTCGGTGCCTTCGCGAACATCGTCCTGATCGAAGGCGGCATCGAGCATTTCCGCCGCAACGACTGGGACCGTATCTCGACGCACTACAATCCGGAAACCGTCGACCGGCTGAAACGCGCGGAAACCATGGACCTGCGCGCCTATGCGGCGGCCCAGCAGACCAGGCGAAGTTTCACGACAAGGCTGCACGAGGTGATGTCGACGGTTGACTATCTCGTGCTGCCGACATGCCCGTGCACCGCACCGCATCTCGATGCCGGTACCGTGAGCATTGGCGCTTGGACCGGCACGGTCCGAGAGGCGCTGATGACCTATACGGCACCGTTCAATGTCGCGGGATTTCCTGCCATTTCGATTCCCCTGGCGACCGGCGAACGCAGCCTTCCCGCTGCCTTGCAGATCGTCGCGAAGCCCGGCGACGACGGTGCGCTGCTGCAGATTGCACAGCAGATGGAGCTGATGCTGCGAACGGGCACCGCCAACAAGAGTTGCTAGACGTCAACCCAAGAACAGGAGATAACGATGAACGATAGCGCCAAACCTGAGTGCCAGGAAACCAGCAATGAGCCATGACAAATTGACGAATATGGCGGCCGGTGCCCGTGCCGCCATCGCGGACCCCGCGCGAATCTCTCTCGTGGGTAGTGACGCCAACCCGCGCTTCGAACTGTTCCACGCGGCCAGTTCACTCTGCTCGCAGAAAGTGCGCACGGTATTGTTCGAGAAGCAGTTGCCGTACCGTTCGAACAATATGATGATCCTCGGTTCGATGGGTCCTGATGGCGTTGTTCCAGCCGAGCACTACCATCCGCCCTACGTCCGACTGCGGTTGCTTGCAGGCCGGGAAGTGGGGCGGGAACTTGTCAGCGGCTATAGCGGGCGTACTTCGGTGGAGACCGAAGGCTTTGATCCCTGCGCGGTCCCGTTGCTTGTGGACTACGAGGCTGGCCGTGTCATTGCCGATTCCAGACGGATCTGCTGCTATCTCGATGCGGTGTCGCGCGATCCCGTTCATCTCGTGCCGGAGGATGCCGATGTGCGTGCCCAGGTGATGCACCAGGTGAGCATCGTCGATCAGATCCCGAACGGCACCTTGCTCTACGGCTTTCATCCCGATGCCGACCTGCGGCCTGAAGCGCTCAAGACGGCCATGGAAACGGTCTACGACTACAAGATCAAGGCGCTCGAAGCCATGATTGACGCCAATGCCGACGATGCGGAGCTCATTGCGGCCTATCGCGCGAAGATCGCGAAGGAGCGGGGCGGCAAGTCGGTCTGCCACGATGCGGCATTTCAGCGCGCCGCACGTCGGCACGTCGCGGGCCTCTTGACGGACCTCGACCATGCGCTTGGTTCGTCGTCACCGTACCTCAGGGGGGAATCATTCTCGCTCGGCGATGTGCTGTGGGGTGTCAATCTGGTTCGGATGGCTTATCTGGGGCTTGCGTCGATGTGGGAAAACCTGCCCAACGTCGAGCGATATGTTGATGCGCTGGCCAGGCGTCCGTCCCTGTGCACGGAAGCGGTCCAGGCCACTGTCGATTCCATGCCGCCTTCGCGCTATATGCATGTCATTGCCGGCTGCGGGGAGGCGGTGCCGGTGTAGTCCTCCTGCCACAGGCACCGATCAATGCCGGTGCCTGTGGCAGGAGGGGAATGGGCGGAGACTCTGCATCTCCGCCCATTTGCTTTCTCAGGCTGCCACGGGTTCTTGCTCGCAGTGCAACGCATGCGCGAGCGGTGTCACCCTGCGGCCCTGGAATCGGGCCACGGCCAGGTGGTCGTCGTCGGGCTTCTTGGCATCACTGAAGCTGTCGGAACGTGTAGGAAAAACTGAACGATCGGGGCCGGCGCAGTGGTGCGCGCCAAGGTTTGCCCGGATCCGCGGATGCGCGCCCTGGGGTATGATCGGGGATCAAGATCACACCCACATCCGAACCGTTGCCACCGCCGGCAATGATCCGCGCCCCAAGCAATGCTGGATCTGAAGGACGTCTATTACTTCGTACAGGTGGTTGACCGCGGCGGGTTCACCTCGGCCGGCGAGATGCTTAGGCTGCCCAAGTCGACGCTGAGCCATCGCCGCGGAGATTGCGCAGTTTGCGTTGCGTCACGTGTTGTCCACATTCCTGTCCGACCATCCCAAGGTCAAAATCATCGAGACCGCCACGGACAGGATGGTGGACATCGTTGGAGAGGGATTCGATCTGGCGATCCGCGGCCACACGGGCCAGCTCCAGGACTCCAATCTGGTACAGCGTCCGCTCGCACGCGCGCCGTGGTATCTCTTCGCAGGGCCGGAATATCTCGAACGGGTGTCCCAACCGGAACAGCCGGAGGAATTGGCGTCGCATTCGATCATCGCACTGGTCAGCAAGGGAGCGCAGCAGTGGCAGCTGCAGGGGCCGGACAAACGCGTCGTCGTGGTGCCGATTGACCCGAGATTCCAGAGCAACAGCCTGATTTCGCTGAAAGAGGCCGCTTGTGCCAACATCGGCGTTGCGGCACTGCCCGGATACGTCTGCCAGGCCGAACTGAGGGTCGGCGCGCTGCGGCAGATCCTGCCCGAATGGATGGCCGCGGATGCTCGCATCACGGCGCTGATTCCCTATCGCACCGGCCTGCTGCCGGCAGTACGTACACTGGTCGACTATCTTGCCGTGGTGATGCCCAAGGTGACGGCTTTCGACCGAAGCTGACCTGGCAAGCCGCGGGTACGGGATCTTTTTTTAGGTTCTTCAGACTTTCGTGTGGGTAGGTAGTACGCTTTCGCGCATGGCTTGGTAAGGAGGTGTGCGATGGACAGCGTGGAACTGTACCGGCAGCTGCTTGGCGTGACTGCGCCATGGACGGTGGAGCGTGTCGACCTGGACGTGGCGC